>DASZKB010000163.1:0-5168 GCA_035947475.1 Gaiellaceae bacterium
GGCGCCCCTGATCGACACAGCTCCGCCCAACACGAGGATCGCGTCAGGGCCGTCCGCGCGAACGCGCGCCGCGAGAGCGACGTTCCGCCTCCGCTCGACGGAGCCCGGCTCGAAGTTCCAGTGCAAGCTCGACCGCGGCTCGTGGCGGGCGTGTGGTGCCACGAAGACGTACCGGAACGTGCGCCGAGGCTTGCACACGTTCCAGGCACGAGCGATCGACGCGGCTGGGAACAGGGACCCGACCCCGGCGAAGCGAACCTGGCGCCGCCGCTAGCGCTCGACGTGCGCCTGCGCCTCCTCCTCGCCGTCGGCGCGGCCTTCTTCGTCGGCGCGACGCCCGCAGCGAGCGCGCAGACGCTTTACGGCTCGATTGAGGGCGGCGCCATCGCGTTGCGCGACGGAGCAGGCGCGGCGGTTAACCACACGGTCGCCGGCACGTACACGTTCGAGGTGACGGACCGCGACACGATCCACAACTTCCATCTGCTCGAGACGGCGGTCGACACGCCGATCGACGGGACTGGGACCTTCACGTACCCCGGCGTTGTTCTCGCCGAGGGCTTCTACACGTACGTCTGCGACCTCCACCCCGAGATCAACGGCGCCTTCACCGTTGGGGCCCCTCCGCCGCCGCAGACCGCTCCGGCGTCGATCCGCCGGGTCGCGGCCGTCCGGTCGCGCGGCCTCCGCGTCGTCGCGATCCGCTTCCGGGTGGCACGGCACGCCACAGCGCGCATTGCCCTCGCCCGTGGCTCTCGGCGCGTCGCGTTGGCCTCCCGGCACCTCCTCCCGGGGCGGAGGACGGTGCGGCTCCGCGTCCGTCGGAGCGCCCCCGCCGGCCGGTACTCCCTTCGCGTGAGGCTCGTGGACGTCGCGTCGGGGCGAACCTTCCGCCTCGCGCGCAGGGTTCGGCTCCCGCGTCCCTAGAGGGGCGGCCCACTGAAACGCAGGGGGCTTCAGTCCGCGAGCGATTGACAAGCGCTTGCGCGGGTGGTACATCGGCGCCGGAACGACGCCGTGACACGACCCGATGAAAAGCAGTCACCCGGCGGGTTCGAGACGGCCGCGGAGCTTCGGCAGACCGAACAGCCTGAAGCGGAGCCCGAAGCGTCGCCGCCCGCGATGAGCGAACGGCCGCCTGCGTACGCGCGTCGCTCGCCCGTCGTCATCGCTGCCGCCGTCCTCGTCGTGCTCGTCGCCGTCGCGGTCGCCCTCTATTTCGCCGCCTAAGGAAGCGATGGGATCGGAGACGCCGGGAGCGGACGGTTTCGAGACGAGAGGCGAGCTCCGCTTCCGCGATCCGGACGAGGTCACGGGACCCGAACGCGAGGCCGAGGAGCAGGCGGCGGCTGAGGACCAAGACGTCGTCGTCGAAGGCGACCTGATCGTCGAGGGCGATGTCGTCGTGACGGGGGACGCGGCCGAGGAGCGAGAGGAGTCCGGCGAGGGCTTCGCGACCGAGCCCGAGTCGTAGGCCGTTGGCGGATCCGACCGACGACGCGCCCGGCGAGCGCGGCCGTGCGATCTACGCCGAGTACATCCGTGAGCAGCTGGCCGGCCAGGAGGCGCGGAAGACCTCGCTCGAGCAGCGAGGGCTCTCGGTCGTCACCACCTCGGGGGCGCTCGTCACCCTCCTCTTCGGGCTGACCACGCTCGCGGTCGAGCGGGAGGCGTTCACGCTGCCCGGCGCATCCCGCGCGCTCCTGGTGGTCGCGATCGTGTTCTTCGTCGCCGCCGCCGTGGCCGCCATCGTCACCAACATGCCCCTCTCGTACGAGGGCGTCACACCGGGCGCGCTTCGGGAAGCCGTCAAGGACCGTTGGCAAGACAGCGAGGCCACCGCGGCCGAGATGACGTCGCTGACCCGGATAAAGGTGCTCGAGTCGGCGCGGCGCCGGAACAACATCAAGGCGATCGCGCTTTTCGCGGGAATGGTGTCGGAGATCGTCGCCGTGGCGCTCGTCGGCACCGCAGTGGCGTTCGTCGTCTGGAGCTGACGGAGCTAGCCCGCTTGCGGCTGAGCGGAGGCGAGCGCCGATCTGATCTTCTCGATCGCCCGCGTCTCGGCGGCGCCGACGTCCTCCGCCGCGGCGGCCACCGAGCGGGCGACGTCCTCGACGAACTGCCCATAGGCGGGAGCCTCGTCGGGCGCCTTCGCCTGGAGCGCAGAAGCGCCCGCACGGAGGGCGCCGAGCGTCTCGCCCTCGACTTGCTCCGGCGTCATCCCCAATCCGAACCCGCTCGCCGGCGCCTCCGCGAGCTCGCGGACGAGCTCGCTCGTGCTGTCGCCGCGGGCGGCCTTCAGATGGCGCGCGGCCGCGCCCGCTTCCTTGAACGTCTCGAAGAAGCCCGGGTCGCTGACCGACACGAGCACAGCGGCGCCGGTCACGCCCTTCCGAAGCTGCTCCCACTCCTCGTCTGTGAAGTCCTGCCTACCAGCCACCGGTCCCTCCTCTTCGTTCAGCTCGCCGACCCGGCCTACGAAGCCGAGACTACGCGGCGAGGCGAGGCGGCGTCTGGTAGACGGTCCGCCAGCTCGTGGGCGGCTCCCACTCGACGGGGAACTCGAGGCGCGTCTTAACGGAGACGCGCTCGCCGGCACCTTCGATCTCTCTCGCCCGGGCGAGGGCCTCGGCGGTCACTCGCTCGCGCGCGGCGTCCGTCTCCTCGTCGCTCTCGAAGCGCGCGACGGCGTTACGCGGCGACTCGCCCAGCCGGCACACGGTGGCGACGTACACGGCCGGGAGGATAGGGCCGGCGTCTGACGTCCCCGCTCGTCGGCGGGCCGGCTCACGAGCTCGGCGGCGCCCCCTACTCGCTGCTGCCGCGGAGGCGGACGAAGCCGGCGTGCAGGAAATCTGAAAGGGCGTAGGCCCCGAAGATCGTGGTCGCGAAACGCGTCTCGCGCGGGAAGCGGACGAGCCCGAAGGAGATGGTCGACGCGACCCAGAGCCCGACGCAGTACGGGCAGGTGAGGAGCTCGCCCAGGACGCGCGCCGCTCCCTCGCGTTTCGGCTGCTGCGCCTCCGCGTCCTCGGTGACCGGCGCCCGGACGAACGCCGTCACCTCCTCCGTCGTGATCACGCGGCTGATCTTGTAGCTCGAGAGCGCGATGCGGGCGAGGTCTCCGAACGGGATCCGCTCGGGGAGGCGGTCGCGGTTCGTCAGCACGAAGCCCAGGAAGACCGCCCAGAAGGCGGCCGTGAGCGTCGCGTACTCGGGAAGCGGGCGCTCGTCCACGGGAACACGCTGCCCCGCGCGCCGAGCGCCGAAACGGCCTAGCGCTCAGCCGGTGCTGCCGGTCTCGTCGTGCGCGGATCCGACCGGCTTCGACTCCGGAGAGCCACGCTGCCGCAGGTAGATGGAGAAGACCGCCATCGTGCCCACGGCGAGGAACTCCGACTGCCAGTTCTGGAGCGTCCGCTCCCAGAAGTCGGGCCGCGAGATGTAGGTCGACCACGCCACGGTTGCCTCGTCGTGCGCCTCCTGCTCGTTGTTGTAGTGAGTCCAGCCCGTCACGGACTGCGCGAACCAGGAGAGGAGGAAGATGACCGCGAACGCGAGGAAGAGCGAGTTCTCGTAGATGCGTGTCCGCCAACCGCCGACCTTCGCCCAGCCCGGCGAGCGCCGGTCGGCGTATCGTCCGATCTTCTGCTCCTCGTCGGACTCGAGGCCCGCCTGGTTCAGCGCCTTCGACTCAGGCGAGCCCTGCTGGAGGAGCCACACGGTCGCGAGGATGAAGAGGAAGAACTGGAGCCACTCCGATTGCCAGTTCTCGAGCACGGCGACTCCGAAGTGCGATGTCCGCACGTACCGGGTCCAGGAGACCTCGTCCTCGTCGTGCGCCGCCTGTTCCTCGTTGTAGTCGTGGAGCCCGGCCAACGATTGGGCGACGATCGTCACAACGAAGATCGCGAGGAAGAAGAGCGAGAGCGAGTTGAAGCGCAGGAACTTGGCCATCAGAGGTGCCTGAGGCCGACGACGATGTAGATCGCGATACCCGCGACGATGATCGCGGCGTACGTGGCGAACATCGTCCGCACGGGCGGAAGGCTAAGGAGACACCCGGACGCTTCAGCGCAAAAGCGCGTAGACGACGACGGCGGCGATGACCGCGAAGAAGAGGATCGCCAGGCCGATCGCGGTCGCCTGGGAACTGCGGGGAGGCTGCGCCATCGTCGGGCCCGCGAGTCTAGGGCGTTAGGGTCCCGCGGGTGCAGACGGGGCTCGCGGGCAAGCGCGTGCTCGTGACGGGCGCCTCAGGCGGGATCGGCGCCGCGTGCGCCCGCGCCTTCGCCGCTGAGGGATCGCGCCTCGCCCTCCACTACAACCGCGGCCGCGACCGCGTCGAGGCGCTTGCGGGCGAGCTCGACGGCGGCGTAGCCGTGCAGGCCGATCTGACCCGAGAGGACGACGCCGATCGCCTGTTCGCGGCCGCGCGAGAGGCGCTCGGCGGCGTCGACGTCTGCGCCGCCGTGGCCGGCGTCTGGCCCGAGGAGGACGTCCCTGTCTGGGAGCTCCCGCTCGCGCGCTGGGAGGACACGCTGCGCACGAACCTGACGGCGACGTTCCTGACCGCGCGCGGGTTCCTGCGCGAGGTGGCGCGGTCGGGCCACGGCAGCCTCGTCCTGATCGGCTCGACCGCCGGCGTGTTCGGCGAGGCGGGCCACGCCGACTACGCCGCCGCGAAGTCGGCGATCGTGCATGGCCTCCTCCCGAGCCTCAAGAACGAGGTCGTCCGCGTGGCGCCGCGCGCGAGGGTCAACTGCGTCTGTCCCGGCTGGACGGAGTCGCCGATGACGAGGTCCACCCTCGACGATCCGTCGGTGGCGGAGCGCGCTACCCGCACGATGGCGCTTCGCAAGGTCGCCCGTCCTGAAGACGTCGCGCGTCAAGTCGTGGCTCTCGCCTCGGACGAGATCTCCGGACACGTGACCGGCCAGGTCGTCCTCGTCGCAGGCGGGATGGAAGGGAGGATTCTGCACGAATGAAGGCCGTTCGCATTCCGAGCATCGGGACGCCGCCGGAGCTCGTCGAGATCGACGACCCGAAGCGTGGTGGGGGCCAGGCGCTTCTCGAGATGGAGGCGGTTGCGCTCAACCCGGTCGACGTCTCGACCGCGACCGGCCGCTTCTACGGCGGCTCGCCGTCCACTCCTTACGTCGCCG
>DASZKB010000164.1:0-4909 GCA_035947475.1 Gaiellaceae bacterium
GCGTACGACCTCCCGTACGACCGACTCTGCATGCACGAGTTCGTCCTCTCGGCGCGGACGCTGAAGCGCGAGCACGGCGTCACGGCGCTCGACGTGGCCAAGCGCCTCATGGACTACGGCTTCCATCCGCCCACGATCTACTTCCCCCTCGTCGTGCCCGAGGCGCTGATGATCGAGCCGACCGAGACGGAGCCGAAGGAGACGCTCGACGCGTTCGCGGACGCGATGCTCGAGATCGCGCGCGACGCGGCCGAGCGCCCGCACGAGCTCAAGGAGGCGCCCCACCACCGGCCGGTCGGACGGCTCGACGAGGTGAAGGCGGCGAAGCGCTCCGTCGTTCGCTACGAGTTCGACGAGCATCCGGACCTCGCCTCCGAGCCGGCTGCCGCGGGCGCTCAGCGAGACGCGCCGAAGGGGGTGTGATGGGCGTCCGAGACGAGTTCCGGAAGGCAGGCCTCGTCCGCCCCCGCCAGGGGCGCATCCTCGCCGGCGTCTGCGCGGGCCTCGGGCGCCGTATCGGGCTCGACCCGTGGCTCGTCCGCATCCTCGCGATCGTCTCCCTGTTCCTGCCCGGGCCGCAGTTCGTCGCGTACATCGTGCTGTGGATCCTGATGCCGTCGGAGCCGTAGCGCTTCGGCACAATCGAGGCATGCAGAGGCGGGAGCGCGAGCGAATCCTCGGCGAATGGGGCGTCCGGGAAGGCACCGGCCGCGACGTCCTTCAACGCCGCCGGCTCGAGCGCGACCTGCAGGGGAGCGGCGTCGAGGGGCGGCCCGTGTCGCGGCGCCTGCGCAACTTCCGCCCCGCCGCCGACCGTTACGTCGCGTCGCTCGGCGGCCCTCTGCCCTACATGGTGCGGCTCCGCGAGATCCACGAGGAGACGGCCGCTCACGAGCGGCGGCTCGAGGAGGCTTGGGTGGCCCTGGCGGCCGAGGTGCGAGGCGACGCCGCGCTCTTCGCGAGGCGCTGGCGGGCGGCCGCGGCGCGCTGGAACTTCACCGCCGTCAATGACCTGATCGACCGCCACAACCGGTACTACCCGGCCGAGAGCAACCTCCCCATGGACCCCACTACAGGCGACTTCGTCCTGGTCGGAGGAAAGCCGTATCGCAAGCGCCGCCTCGACTCGGAGTGGGTGCTCGAGCGCTTCCCGCCCGTTCTCACGCGCGCCGCCGCCTAGCCGTTTAGTTAGCGTCACTAACTGCTAGAATCGTTAGTGATGCTAACGACTACTGAACCGATCGCGCTCGCGAACGCGCTGCGCCCGATCCTCCTGCAGCTGAACCGTCAGCTGCGTCGCGAGCTGGCGCCGCTCGGCATCACGGCGGGCCAGGCGGCGCTCCTCCACGCGATCCGGAGCGAGCCGGGAATCGGCGTCCGCGAGCTGGCGTCCCGGGAGGGGATGTCGGCTCCCACGATGTCGGCGCACGTCGACCGCCTCGAAGCGGCCGGCCTCGTGACGCGGACGCGCTCGGGCGCCGACCGCCGGCGCGTGCGTCTCGAGCTCACGGAGGCGGGAATGCGCGTCCTCCGCGCGGCCCGCTCTCGCCGCACCGCCTGGCTGGCGTCCCGCCTGAAGCGCCTCGCGCCTGCCGAGCTCGAGGCGATCGAGGCTGCGCTCGGGCCGCTGTCGCGCCTGCTGGAGGAGGACGCATGACGCAGGCGATCGCGCGCGTGAACCGGAGAGTCTTCTCGAGCCTCTGGAAGCACCGGAACTACCGGCTCTTCTTCTTCGGCCAGGTCGTGTCGACGAGCGGGACGTGGATGCAGAACGTCGCCGCCGCCTGGCTCGTCCTCGAGCTCACGGGCTCGCCGGTCGCGGTCGGCGTGCTGGCGCTCTGCAAGTTTCTGCCGTTCACGCTCTTCAGCCCCTTCGCCGGGGTCCTCGTCGACCGGATGAACCCCCGGCGCACGGTCCTGGCGACGCAGGCCGTCCTGATGGCGACGGCCGTGACGCTCGCCGCGGTCACGCTGGCCGGAGTCGTCACCGTGGCGCAGGTCTACGCGCTCGTCGCGATCGGCGGGGCGGCGCTGGTCCTCGACGCGCCCGCCCGGCAGGCGCTCACGTTCCAGATGGTCGGCGCGAACGAGCTTCCCAACGCGGTGGCCCTGAACTCGAGCGTCGTGAACTCTGCGCGCGTCGTCGGGCCCGCCGTCGGCGGAATCGTGATCGCGGCGGCGGGGGTCGGCTTCTGCTTCGCGCTCAACGCGGTCAGCTTCGTGGCCGTGCTCGCCGGCCTCCTGCTGCTGCGGGTCCGCGAGCTCCTCCCGCTCGAGCGCGGCGACGAGCGGCCGCGCGTCCTCGCGGGCGTGCGCGAGAGCCTGGCCTACGTCCGCCGCACGCCGCTGGCCGCGGTCGTCCTCGGGACGGTGCTGGTCGTCAGCATGTTCTCGTTCAACTTCAACGTTCTTTTGCCCGTTCTCGCGAAGGAGACGCTCGGAGCCGGGCCGGACGTCTTCGGCGTGATCGCCGCCTCGTTTGGGGCCGGCGCGCTCGTCGGCGCTCTCGTGTCGGCGTCGCTCGGCCGCGCGAGCCCGACCGTGCTCCTCGTCGGGACCGCAGGGTTCGGCCTGGCCGAGCTCCTCCTCGCGCCGCAGGCGTCGGTCGCTGCCGCGGTGATACTCCTCTTCGCCACCGGGCTCTCGTTCTCGCTCTGGACGTCGAACGCGAACTCGACGCTTCAGCTGACGTCCCCGGATCGCCTCCGCGGTCGCGTCATCTCGCTCTACTTCTTCGCCTTCATGGGCAGCGGCCCGGTCGCGGGGCTTCTCGCCGGCTGGCTGGCCGAGGTGGGCGGGACGCAACTCGCCTTCACGGTCGCCGGTGCGGCGGCGCTCACGGCCTCGGTCGTCGCCGCGCTCGTCCTTCGCGTGCAGCGTCGAGGCGCTACCGGGCTCCGGCGCATCGCTACCATCGAAGCCCGATGATCGACCTTCGCTCGGACACGCTGACGCAGCCGACGCGCGGCATGCGCGAGGCGATGGCGACGGCCGTCGTCGGCGACGAGCAGAAGCGCGAGGACCCGACCGTGATCGCGCTCGAGGAGCGCGCCGCCGAGCTCCTCGGGCAGGAGGAGGCGGTCTACGTCCCAACGGCCACGATGGCGAACCAGATCGCGCTCAAGGTGCTCTCCGAGCCGGGCGACGAGGTGATCGCCGAGGCGCGGTCGCACATCTTTCGGTACGAGCTCGGTGGGCCGGCGGTCCACGCGGGGCTCGCCATGAAGGCGATCCACACGCGCGACGGGAGATTCTCGGAGGACGACGTGCGTGGGGCGGTGAACGCGCCCGCGGACCTCCACATGCCGCCGAGCCGCGTCCTCTCGCTCGAGAACACGCACAACGGCGGCGGTGGCCGCGTGTGGCCGCTCGACAAGCTCCGCGCCGTCGCCGCCGAGGCGCGCCGGCTCGGGCTGCGCGTCCACCTCGACGGCGCCCGGCTCATGAACGCGGCCGTCGCGAGCGGCGTCCCGGCCGCCGACTACGGACGCGAGGCCGACACCGTCTCGATCTGCCTCTCCAAGGGGCTCGGGTGTCCGCTCGGCGCCCTCGTGGCCGGCTCGCACGAGCGCATGCAGAAGGCGCGCCGCTTCAAGCACCTCTTCGGAGGCGCGATGCGCCAGGCCGGGATCGTCGCCGCGGCCGGCCTCTACGCGTTCGACCACCACGTCGAGCGCCTCGCCGACGACCACGAGCACGCGCGGCGCCTCGCGGACGGGCTCGTGGAAGCGGGCCTCCCCGTCGATCGCGAGCAGGTCGAGACGAACTTCGTGTTCGTCGACGTCGGCGCGCTTAGGCTCGACCCGGACGAGGCGGTCGCCCGTCTGCGCGCCGAGGGCGTTCTCCTCTCCTTCGCCGCCCCGCCGGGCGTCCTTCGGGCGGTCACGCACCTGGACGTCGCGAGCGAGGACATCGACCCTGCGGTCGAGGCGATCACGCGGGCGCTCGCCCCCGAGCGCCGCCCGGTCCAGGTGGCGCGCGAAGCGCCCACGCCGACGCCGTACTGATCGCGTTGACTTGACAGCCGCCCGGCTGTCTCGCCATACTCATATAGGTGTTATTTACACTTATATGTCGATGAGAGGAATGCGGAGGTCGCGCGCGCGCTGGGCGGTCCGTCCGGGCCACTGGGGCGTCCACGCGCGGGTCGAGCGGTTCGTCGAGCCGGCTCTCCTTCTTCTTCTACGCGAGCGCCCGATGCACGGCTACGAGCTCCTCGAGCGCGTCGCCGACCTCGCGGGCGCCGAGCGAAGCGTCGACGCCGGCAACCTCTATCGCGTCCTGCGCGCGCTCGAAGAGGAGGGAATCGTGCGCTCGGAGTGGAACGCCGAGCTTCCCGGCCCCGCGAAGCGGACGTACGAGCTCACCGAGGACGGCACGCGCCTCCTCGATCGTTGGGCGGAGGCCCTTCGCGAGACGCGAGAGCGGATCACGGGCTTTCTAGAGCGCTACGAAGAGGGGAGGAGGTGACCATGCACGGACGCCACCGTCACCGGCACGGGCGGGGGTGCGGCCCGGGCTTCGGCTCGCGCCGCTACCCGAACCGCGAGGAGTGGCTGCGGGCGCTCGAGGAGTACCAGAAGGACCTCGAGCAGGAGGTCGCGGACATCGACGACCTGATCCGCAGGCTCCGCGAGGAGCGGAAGGAGGGCCAGGGCGAGACCGCGACGGTCTAGTGCCCGTCTGGTGATGTTGCCGCCCTTCTGGCGCGCGAAAAGCGAGCCAGGCGAGGACGACGCCTGGCGATGCTTTCCAGCCGCTCAGAAGCCCGGTAAACATTGCTAGGCGGGGCACCGTGCGGCGGCTACTCGTACTGGAGCGCTTCGAGAACGTTGAGGCGCGCGGCCCGCCGCGCCGGCACGATCGCCGCCACCACGCCGACGATCACCGCCACGATCGCGAAGAGAAC
>DASZKB010000165.1:0-5509 GCA_035947475.1 Gaiellaceae bacterium
CGGCGCCGGCCGGGAGTGCTACATGCGCGCGGACGTGCGGATGTACAACCCGGGGATCAACACCGTCCGGCTCGACTCGCTCACGCTCACGTCGCACAACCCGACCTGGACGGCCGAGATCGACCGCTTCGAGTACCGGCCGAACCCCGGGAACGTCCTCGCGCCGCGCTCGGGGCAGGACGTCCGGCTTCGGCGTCTCCTCCTCAAGGCGAACGGCAACCAGTCGAGCTGGAGCTACCGCTGGGCGCTCAACTGGACGTACACGTTCTGGCGGCCCAGCGGGCCCGCGCTGGCGCTCGGGGCGCCGGCCGCCGCGGAGGCCGAAGGCCGAACCGTGAAGGCGCGGGAGGTACGGGGCGGCAAGACCGCCAAGCGGACGGTGAGCGACGACCGGGCGCCGCAGATGACGCCCGCCCTCTCGGATGGCGCGCCCGTCGCCGCCGAGACGGGCGACATGCTCACGCTCGACCGCGAGGAGCGCAAGCTCACGATCGTGCTCAATCTCTGACGCGCTCGCATGACGGCGGCGAAGGGCGGCGTCGGCCGCCCTTCTCGCCTCGTTGGGCGCTCGGCGGTAGATGCGGGTGCTACCTTTCCAGCCGTCAAGCGGCCGGAAGCAGGGACGGTCGATGGAGCTCACCCAGGAAGCGAGGCGCTGGAGCGACCTCTTCGCGGCGCGGACGCGCGCCGGCGTGGGCGAGGGAATCGCGGCCATCCTTGCGCTCGCGGGCGATACCCGGCTGATCCCGTTCGCGGGCGGCTTCCCCGACCCTCAGACGTTCCCCGCGTCGCGGGCGGCCGCGCTTCTCGAGGAGCTCGTCGCGTCCGGCGACGAGAGCGCGTTCCAGTACGCGCCCACTCGCGGCCTGCTGAGGCTTCTCGACGCGCTCACCGACCGTCTCGAAGAAACGCAGGGGCGCCGGCCGGGCGAGGGCGAGCTCATGGTCACGAGCGGCGGGATCGAGGCGCTCGAGCTGGTCGGCAAGTCGCTCCTCGACGCCGGCGACGCCGTCGTCGTGGAGGCCCCCACGTACCTCGGCGCGATCATGGCCTTTCGGAGCTTCGAGGCCGAGATCGTCCCGGTCCCCGTCGAGGACGACGGGCTGGACGTCGAGACGCTCGCCCGGCGGCTCGCGGGCGGGCTGCGGCCGAAGCTCCTCTACGCGATTCCGGACCACCAGAACCCGGCCGGCGTAACCCTCTCCGAGGAGCGGCGACGCGCGCTTGTCGAGCTCGCCGTCCGCTATGGGTTCCTCGTCGTCGAGGACGTCGCCTACCGCGACCTCGCCTTCGACGGGACCGCGCTGCCGAGCTTGTGGAGCCTCGGGCCCGACGTGGTCGTCCAGGCCGGGACGACGTCGAAGACGTTCTTCCCCGGCGTTCGGCTCGGGTGGGCGACGGGTCCCGCCGACGTGCTCACGCAACTCGTGGCGGCGAAGCAGAACACGGACCAGTGTGCGGGCGCGCTCGGGCAGTGTCTCTTCGAGGGGTACGTGCGCCGCGGCTGGATCGACGAGCAGCTCGCGCGTTCGCGGGCGCTCTACGCCCGGCGCTGCGAGCTGATGCTCGCGGCGCTCGAGCGCTCGATGCCGCCGCAGGCGCGGTGGACGCGTCCCTCCGGCGGCTTCTTCTCGTGGTTGACGCTGCCCGGCCTCGACGCCGCCGACCTCGCCCGGCGCGCCGTCGACCGCGGCGTCGCCGTCGTGCCGGGCACGCCGTTCTTCCCCGACGGAGGCGGCAGGGAGAACCTGCGGCTCTCGTTCAGCCGCGTCGCCGACGATCTCATCGACGAGGGCATCGAGCGGCTCGCCGCTGCCGTCGCCGCCGAAATGACCGAACTGGTCTAGGCGCCGGCGCCGCGGATGCAGGCCGCGCGGTAGTCAGTCGTGAGGGCCCGGCAGGCCGCGCGCCGTTCCGAGAGCGCCGGGTGAAGGGTGCCGAGGATCGTCCCGATCCCGTGGAAGCAGTACGAGCGGATCGCACGCCCGACGGTCGTGCAAAGCTGGGCCGCCTCCTTGCCGCCGGCGTAGTTCGAGCTCATGTCGCGCGCCGCTCCGTAGACGCATTCGCGCTCCATGTCGCCGGCCACGCGGCAGATCTTCGCGATCTCGCGCGGGTTCTGGCGCGTGTTCCCCGAGGCGTCGCGCCCGAGCGACTGGAAGCAGGTCGCGATCCAGTCCGTCTCGCTGTCTCGGCAGAGATCGGCCGTCCTCTTCCAGTCGTAGCCGACCGCGGGGAGGATCCGGGACGTCACCATCACGTAGCAGTAGTACTTGTGGCGCTCGGCCACCGTGTTGCACGGGTAGATGAGGTCGTCGTCCTTGAGCCAGCGCGACTTCACGCCGTAGGAGGACGAGATGTTCTCCATGAAGACGCCGCCGGTGCACGAGGTCTGATCCCAGGAGGTCGCGAGCTCGTCGCACACACGGAGCGAGGCGGGCATGTCGTAGCCCGTGTAGATCATCAGCCCGTGCCCGAGGCCGTGGACGCACTGGTAGGCGATGAAGGTGACGCGACGGATGTCGCTTCCCTCGCACATCTTCTGCGCGGCGGGGCCGAGCTCGTCGTCCGGGACGCCGAGGAAGGCGCGCTCGAGAACGCCGTGGTAGTAGCCCGACCAGCAGGCCGCGGTTCCCTGGACGAACGCCTTGCCGACGTCGCCGTCGTAGCGTGCGAGCGCGGCGGCTCCCATCGTGTGCGCGATCCGGTGGCAGTTCCCTTCGATCGGGCCCGGTGACCCGATCTCCCGCTCGAAGACGGCGAGTGCCTTCTTCGGCCCCGCCTCGTAGGTGAGGTTCCCGAAAGCCTGCTCGTAGCAAGCGGAGTCGCCCTTGCACTGCGAGACCTTGGTGTCGTCCGGCTTGAACGTGACCGCGAGCGGCTTCGCGTCCGTGTGGTGACCGGTCGCCTCTGCGACGAAGGCGGCGACGTTCGCGATCTCGTCTCGGCTCAGCTTCCCGGAGAACGACGGCATCTGGCCGCCGCCGTTCGTGACCTGATGGACGACGCGGTCGAAGTCGGGCTTCGCGTCGTCGAGGTTCGGCCCGGTCTTCCCCGTCGACCCGGCCGCCGAGAGCGTGTGGCAGTCGCCGCACCCCGCGTCCGCGTAGACGAGGCCCCCGGCGGCCGCGTCTCCCTTGCCGCCGGCGGCGCGCCGCTCCTCTCCGTCACCGCCGCCGCAGGCGGCAAGGAGGAGTGCGGCGGGAAAGACGGTGACGAGGAGCCGTAGACGCTTCACAGCCCCTAGAACGTTAGCTGCGAACTCGGGAGATACGATGGTTTCGTGGCGGTCACAACCCACCCGAAGCTCAACGCGACCAGGCTCCGCGCCGACTTTCCGATCTTCGAGCGGCCGATTCACGGGAAGCCGCTCGCGTATCTCGACTCCGCCTCGAGCGCCCAGAAGCCGCGTCAAGTCCTGGACGCGATGCGCGCCTTCTACGAGACCTCGTACGCGAACGTTCACCGCGGCGTCTACGAGCTCGCCGCGCGGGCCGACGCCGACTATGAGGCGGTGCGCGAGAAGGTTCGCGCCTTCGTGAACGCGACCAGCACGCGCGAGATCGTCTTCACGCGCCACACGACGGAGGGGCTGAACCTCGTCGCGTACGCCTGGGGGCTCGACAACCTCGCCCCGGGCGACGTCGTCGTGGCAACGGAGCTCGACCACCACTCGAACTTCGTGCCGTGGCAGTACATAGCGCACAAGACGGGCGCCGACTTTCGCGTGCTTCCGATCGACGACGCGGGCGAGCTTCGGCTCGAGGCGCTGGACGAGCTCGCGGGCGACGGTCGCGTTCGCGTCTTCGCGTGCAACCTCGTCTCGAACACGCTCGGGACCGTCAACTCCGTCGAGCGGCTTGCCGCCTGGGCGCACGAGCGCGACGCGGTGGTCGTCGTCGACGCGGCCCAGGCCGCCCCGCACGTGGCGATCGACGTGCAGGCGCTCGGCTGCGACTTCCTGGCGTTCTCCGCGCACAAGCTCTGCGGGCCGACCGGGGCGGGCGCGCTCTGGGGGCGGCGCGAGCTGCTCGAGCGGATGTCGCCGTTCCACCTCGGCGGCTCGATGATCCGCTCGGTCTCGGTCGAGCGGACGACGTGGAACGAGCTCCCCTACAAGTTCGAGGCGGGCACGCCGCCGATCGCGGAAGTGGTCGGGATGGGGCACGCGATCGACTACGTCTCGGCCGTTGGCCTCGACGCGATCGAGGCCCACGAGCACGAGCTTGCCGCGTACGCGCTCGAGCGCCTCGGCGAGCTGCCCTGGGTGACGCTCTACGGCCCGCCGCCGGAGCGCCGCGCCGGGATCGTCTCCTTCAACGTCGAGGGCGTGCACCCGCATGACGTCGCCCAGATCCTGGACTGGGAGGGGATCGCCGTGCGAGCGGGTCACCATTGCACCCAGCCGCTCATGCGCCGCCTCGGCGTGGCGGCGACGACCCGCGCGAGCTTCTACCTCTACAACGTGCCTGAAGAGGTAGACCGCCTGGTGGACGCGCTCCACAAGGTCCGCGCCCGCTTCGCCTGATGGCCTTCGACGACCTCTATCGCGAAGTGATCCTCGATCACTACAAGAACCCGCGTGGCCAGGGCGCGCTCGCGAACGCGGATGCGGAGGCCGAGGGCCAGAACCCGCTCTGCGGCGACGAGGTCGCGATCTCCGTGGCGCTCGACGGCGAGACGATCGAGGACGTCCGCTTCCGCGGCCGGGGCTGCGCCATCAGCCAGGCCGCCACCTCGATGCTGACCGAGCTCGTCAAGGGGAGGACGATCGCGGAAGTGGCCGAGATGCCGAAGGACGAGCTTCTCGACGAAGTCGGCATCCCCCTGACGCCCGTGCGCCTCAAGTGCGCGCTCCTCGGCCTCGGCGTGCTCAAGGTGGCCCTCCACCGGGCCCGCGGCACTCCTCTCCCGGACGAGTGGGCGGGCCTCGACGAGCTCCAGCTTAAGTGACCGTCCGACCGGTCACCGCGGCCGGCCTCTGGCGGCTGCAAAGCTTCGCCATGCGGCGTCCTCGGTCGGCCACGTGCGATTTCGTAGCACGCGACCTCCCTGCGTCCTTGCCTGGCTCGCTTTTCGCTCGCCCGAGTGGCGGCCCGGCGACCGGCCGAACGGCCTAGCCATGGCCGCGCTGACCGTCTGCCCCCTGGAGGAGCTCCCGCCGGGGGAGGTGAAGATCGTGCGCGCGGGCGAGCTCGCGATCGGGGTCTACAACCACGACGGCGAGCTGTACGCGATCGAGGATCGCTGCTCGCACGACGACGGGCCGCTCGCGGAAGGCGATTTCGATTCCGACGAAGGGGTGGCGATCTGCCCGCGCCACGGATCGAAGTTCGACATCCGGACCGGCCGCGCGCTCACGCTTCCCGCGTACATTCCCGTTGACACGTTCGAGGTCACGGTCGAGGATGGCGTCGTGAAGGTCGAGGTCCCCTAGCGCTCGCCTTGGACACGAGACAGCAGCGCGTCGGCAAGAACGAGGTCGTCTTCCGCGACGTCAACGAGCGCA
>DASZKB010000166.1:0-3792 GCA_035947475.1 Gaiellaceae bacterium
AGCTCCTTGGGCGACGCCGTCAGCCCCGCGGCCGCGTCGGCGCGAAGGTTCTCGGCGAGCTCCTCGGGCCCGAGGTGAACGTCCACCCGCACCTTGGTCGCGACCGTCATCGGACGCACGCTCTCGTCACTCGGCGTCCCGCGCGCACCGGAAGCCGGCGAAGATCTGGCGGCGGATCGGGAAGTCCCAGTTCCGGAACGTGGTCCGCACGGCGACGGGGTGCGTCGCCCACGAGCCCCCGCGAAGGACCTTGTAGTCCTCCCCGAAGAACACCTCGGAGTACTCCCGGTACGGGAACGCCTTGAAGCGCGGATACGCGCGAAAGTCGGACGCCGTCCACTCCCACACGTCCCCGATCATCTGCTCGCAGCCGTACGCGCTCGCGCCGTCGGGGTATCCGCCGGCCTCCGCCGGTCCCAGGAGCGCACCGCCGAGGTTGGCGACCGCCGGCCCGGGCGGCTCGTCACCCCACGGATAGCGGGGCTTCCTACCGTCCGGCGACGACGAGGCTGCCTTCTCCCACTCCGCTTCCGTGGGAAGGCGCTTCCCGGCCCAGCGCGCGTACGCGTCCGCCTCGTACCAGCAGACGTGCTGGACCGGCTCGTCGGGACGGAGAGCTTCGCGGCGGCCGAAGCGGACGCGCGACCAGGCGCCCTCGCCTTCGCGCTCCCAGAACTCGGGGTGCTCGAGGCCCGCTTCCTCGCGCCACGCCCACCCGGGCTCGCTCCACGCGTGCCGGTCCGCGTACCCGCCCGCCGCGACGAACTCGAGATACGCCTCGTTCGTCACGGGCGCGGCGTCGATCCAGAAGGCGGAAACCTCGACCTCGTGCGCGGGCCGTTCGTTGTCGTAGGCCCAGGGCTCATCGTCCGTTCCGAGGAAGAACGGGCCGCCCTCGACGAAGACCTCGCTCCGCGCGGGAGGCGCTCCGCGACGCGGCTGCGCCGCCTCCACCAGCGGGTCATAGACGCCGTCCCGCCGCAGCTGAAGCGTGGCGAGCATCGTCTCGACGTGCTGGTGCTCGTGCTGGATGACCATCCCGTAGACGAACCCGTGCGCGAGGAGCGGGTTCGCGGGATCGAGCTCGACCCCGTCGAGGACCGAGAGCGTCCGCTCGCGGACGGTGTCCACGTACGACCGCGCCTCGGCCGGACGAAGGAGCGGCAGCGACGGCCGCTCGCTCCGCGGGTGGAGGAAAGCGTCGTAGAGGTCGCCGTAGCGGGCGTCCATCGGTTCGACGCCGCCGAGCTCCTGGACGAGCCACCGCTCTTCGAAGTAGCCGACGTGCGCGAGGTCCCAGACGAGCGGCGACATGAGCGGCGAGTGCTGGCGGATCTGGTCGTCCTCGGGCACGGGAGCGAGAAGCGTGAGCGTTCGCTCTCGTGCCGCCTCGAGCGCGGCGCCGATCGCCGCCTTCAGGTCCACCGCTCGGTCGGTTGCGATCTTCACGCAGGATTGGCCCGGTGAGGGAGATTCTCGTCGTCTGCCCACAGGAGCGCGACTTCAAGGCGATCCGCGCGGCCGGCCTCGAAAAGCGGTACCGCGTCCGCTACGCCGGAGGCGACCTCGACCGGACGGACGAGTTCGACGCGGCCGCCTTCCTGGATCGATGGGAGCCGGCCGCCGGCGACGGCGTCGTGGGAACGAAGGACCAGTCGGCGCTCCTCGCCGCTCTCTTGGCCGAGCGGCGCCGGCTCCCCGGCCCCGCTCCGGAGGCGCTTCTCCGCTGTCAGCACAAGCCGACCGCGCGCGCGATCGCCCGCGGAGTCGTCCCCGAGGCGACGCCGTCGTTCGCGGTGCTCGAGCGCGACGTCCCGCTCGTCCCGCCGTTCTTCGTGAAGCCGGTCGTCGGCCGCCTCTCCCATAACGCCTTCCGCGTGGACAACGAGCGCGATCTGCCTGAGCTTCCCGGCCCCGACCATCACACCCTCCGCCACGCGGGCATCGCGGCGCTCGCCGGGGCCGGGCCCGGCTGGGCGACAGGCTTCATCGCCGAGGAGCTCCTCACGGGCGCAGAAGTGACGCTGGAGGGCTACGTCCACGAGGGGCGCGTCAGGGTGATCGGCGCCACCGACTCGGTCAAGTACCCCGGCACGAACAGCTTCGAGCGCTTCGAGTATCCGAGCACCCTGCCCCGTGCGAGGCAGGAAGAGCTCGCCGCTGTCGCCGCGCGCCTCGTCCCGGCGCTCGGCCTCGACGGCGGCCTCTTCAACGTCGAGTTCTTCGTGCCCGACGAAGGCCCCGCGCGAGTGATCGAGGTCAACGGCCGGATCGCCTCGCAGTTCGCCCCGCTCGTGCAACACCTCCACGGGCGCTCGACGTACGACGCCCTCTTCGCGCTCGCCGCCGGCGAGGACCCGCGCTGGGTGCCCGAGCGACCGGCCGGCGCCGCGGTGAGCTACGTCCTCCGGGTCTTCGAAGACGCGTTCGTCGCGTCTGTCCCGGACGGCGAGGACGGCGTCGAGGTCCTCGTCGAGCCCGGCCGGCGGCTCTCGGAGCAAGGCGTGAACGACGCGGAAAGCTTTCGGCTCGCGATCGTCTACGAGGCGGCGGAGACGCGTGCAGAGGCGGCCGCCCGAGCGCGGTCCCGCGCCGAGGCGCTCGCGTTTCGGCTCGATCGCAACCCGGGCTAACCTGCGGGCGCGAAAGGAGGGACCAGCATGAACACAGACCCGGAAGCATCGAACACGGAGAAGGACCCGGACGAGTGGACGACCGGCGACGAGCCGATGACGGGCGCGCAGGCGTCCTATCTAAAGACGCTCTCGGACGAGGCAAACGAGCCCTTCGACGAGAACCTCACGAAGGCCGAGGCCTCGAAGCGGATCGACGAGCTTCAGGAGCGGACGGGGCGAGGCCGCTCCTGAGGCGGTGACTCAGCACGAGCTCGCGTCGGTCGTCGACGGCGTCGACGGTTCCCAAAAAATGAACGCTTCGTCGTCCCAGGCACCGACGACGATCACAGAAGCGCTGGCCGCCATCTCGTCCAGCTCTTCAAGCGTCAGTTCCTGACGCTCTGTGAAGCGTTCCGCGCCACGCGGGGCGTCCGTGACGATGCCGACGTCGGGACGCCACGTAGCGCCACCGAGCCAGCGTTCTACGTCGTCGGGAGATGATTCCGCAGTCTCGTAGTAGTAAACGGCGTCACCGCTGAACACGATCGGATGGTCCGCCCTGTTCGGCAGCGAGGCGTCGCTTCGGCGCTCGAGCGCGCCTTCGACGAGGAGGACACGTCGTGTCGCGCTCGGCTGGCGGAGCTGGTCGAGCAGCCAGCCGACGACGTGCTCCTGCCAGGACGGGGCGCGTGCCGGCGACAGTCCGCCCTCCTCGAACGCCGTCCGACGGTCCAAAGGGCTGTCGGCCGGTACGAACGCCCACGCGGTGCCTCGGTCAAGGTCGTGGTGGGCGAGGAGCAGCCGTCCAAGCTGCTTCCCGAACCGCTCGTTGCTCTCGAGGTACGACCGCACATAAGCCCTTCCCTCAGGGCCGAACTCGTGACGAAGGAGTCTCCGCTCGGTCCGCTCCATCTCCAGAGGGTGCGCTTATCGCGAGTGCATGGCGTCTTGAACACTCGTTTCGAAGGAAAACCCGCTCACGATCGGGGATTCCGACTTTCGCGAGAAACAGGGGCGGCAGGACTCGAACCTGCAACCCCCGGTTTTGGAGACCGGTGCTCTGCCAATTGAGCTACGCCCCTAATCGGCCCCGAGGGCGGGGCCATTGTACCGGCGGCCTTTCGCGCGCCTAGACTGCAGGGGTGAGCCGCGGTAAGCGCCCGTCCCTGGGCGCGCT
>DASZKB010000167.1:0-4788 GCA_035947475.1 Gaiellaceae bacterium
GTCGGGCGGCCGGGTATGCGGCCGCGTTCGGGATCTCGACCGGACCGGCTGCGAAGCGCCTGCCGGGCGACCTCCCACCCTCCAGCGTCTCGCCGTCGAGCTTCACGCAGCGCCACCGGATCGGGCGGGGAAAGCGGGCCCCGCTCGCGTCCCAGCGCATCGTCTTCGCGAAGACGAGGCCGCGGACGATCGCGTCGATCCGCTCGGGAAGCGTGTCACGCAGCGGCTTACCGGGGACGACGACGCCGAGGAACCCGTCCCGCTCGTCGAGGCTCTCGCGACTCACTCCCCGGCGCCGCGCAAAGCCGGCGGCGGCCTCCTCACCGACGTGGACGGGCGGCCCCTTGACCCACTCGTCAGGCTCGTGCTCGGGCAGGTCCTCGACGAGCGCGGCGAGCCGGCGAGGCGTCACGTAGACGC
This sequence comes from Gaiellaceae bacterium, assembly GCA_035947475.1. Taxonomy (GTDB): domain Bacteria; phylum Actinomycetota; class Thermoleophilia; order Gaiellales; family Gaiellaceae; genus DASZKB01. The sequence goes on from DASZKB010000167.1 coordinate 421, forward strand.
TGGCCGGCGCCTCGCCTAGGTGCTCCGCGCAGAGCGCGGGGAGCTCCGCCTCCGCGGCGCGGCAGGCGGAGGCCGGCAGCTCCTCGCACCCGATCTCAAAGAGGAGCGTCGCCATCCGTCTCCATCTCGACGTAGAGCTGCGCCACGCGACGGGCGAGATCGCGCACGCGCGCGATGTACGACGCGCGCTCCGTCACGGAGATCGCGCCCCGCGCATCGAGGAGGTTGAAGGTGTGCGAGCACTTGAGCACCTGGTCGTACGCGGGCAGGGGCAGGCGCCGCTCGAGCAGGTGCCGGCACTCCGCTTCGTGCTCGTCGAAGCGGCGGACGAGAAGGTCGACCGGCGCCTCCTCGAAGTTGTACTGCGACCACTGGCGCTCGTTCTCGCGGTAGACGTCGCCCCACGTGACGCCGGGAGCCCATTCAAGCTCGAATGCCGTGCGCTTCGCTTGCAAGAACATCGCCAGGCGCTCGAGCCCGTACGTGATCTCGGCGGGGACGAGCTCGACGTCGAGGCCGCCGAGCTGCTGGAAGTACGTGAACTGGGTCACCTCCATCCCGTCCAGCCACACCTCCCAACCGAGCCCCCAGGCGCCGAGCGTCGGGCCCTCCCAGTCGTCCTCGACGAGGCGGACGTCGTGCCGTCCGAGGTCGATCCCAGCCGCCTCGAGCGAGCCGAAATAGCGGTCGAGGACGTCCTCGGGGGCCGGCTTCAGGATCACCTGGAACTGGAAGTAGTGCTGGAAGCGAAAGGGGTTCTCGCCGTAGCGGCCGTCGGTCGGTCGGATCGAGGGCTCGACGTACGCCGTCTTCCACTCCTTCGGCCCGAGACAGCGCAGGAACGTGGCCGGGTTGAACGTTCCGGCCCCGACCTCGGTGTGGTACGGCTGCATGACGACGCAGCCGTAGTCGGCCCAGTAGCCCTCGAGGGCCGCGATCGTCTCCTGGAAGGTAGGAACGCTCACCGCCGCGCGAGCGTCCGCAGCCGAAAGCCGCCGTGGTACTCGTACGAGGTCTCGATCACGCGGAGGACGTCGCGGAGGCCGCGGCCGCCCACCGCGGTCTCGCGCGCGCTCGCGAGCGGGCGCTCGAGGAGGCCGCGGATGGCGCCGAATCCATCGGCCGAGATCGGGAGCGAGCCGGCGCGGCACTCGTCGCAGACCGCGCCTCCGGCCTTCGCGGAGAAGGCGACGAGCGGGCGCGTCTCCCCGCACTCGGCGCAGCTCGCCAGGTGCGGCAGGTAGCCGGAGAGCCAGAGGAGCTTCAGCTGAAACGAGAGCACGAGCGGGTCGAGGGCGGGCTCGACGCCGTCGGCCGCGAGGCCGTCGAGGAGGTCGAGGAAGCGGGTGACGGCATGGAAAGCGGACGCGTTCGCCTCCTGCTCGACGAAGAGCCGCAGCACCGCCTCAAGCCCGATGTGGCCGACCGCGAGGCGGTAGGCGTCCGTCCGGGCAACGTCGTGCGAGCGGACGAGATCGGCGCCGGTGACCGTGTGGAGCTCGCCCCGCCCGTCGTGGAGGAGAAGCTCGACGTGGCTGAACGGCTCGAGGCGCGCGCCGAAGCGCGACCGCGTCTTCCGCGCCCCCTTCGCGATCGCGCCCAGGCGTCCCTTCTCGAGCGTGTAGAGGTGGAGGACGCGATCGGCCTCCCCGTAGCGGAGCGAGCGCAGCACGACCGCCTCCGTCTTCAGCGTGCGCGCGGCCACCCGGCCAGTGTAGACCTGGCGACGGCTCGGATCGGGGCGCGGGCGGCTACTCTGTGCGCGGGGTCATGGCTCAAATCCAGCTCTACACGACCGCCTGGTGCGGGTACTGCGTGCGGGCGAAGGCGCTCCTCGAGCAGCGCGGCCTCGACTTCGAAGAGATCAGGCTCGACGGCGAGTCGAACTTCCGGCAGCTGCTGCTGGAGAAGACGGGCGGCTGGACCGTGCCCCAGATCCTGATCGACGGGAAGTCGATCGGCGGCTACAGCGAGCTCTGGCGCCTCGACAAGAGCGGCGAGCTCGCGGACCTCGCGGCCTAGGCGCGAGCCGAGAAGCCCTACGTCGTCCGCTCGAGCCGCTGGCAGTAGGGGCAGTACCAGGTGCCGCGCCCGGCCGCGCGGATCCGCTCGATCGGGGTCCCGCAGCGCCGGCCCGGCTCGTGCTCGCGCCCGTACACCCGGAGCTCGCCCCTCATCCGTCCGCGTCTCCCATCCGGGTCGCGGTAGTCGCGGAGCGTCGTCCCGTGGCGCGCGATCCCGACCTCGAGCGCCTTCCGCACGCCCTTCCGAAGCGCCGCCACCTCCTCCTTGCTCAAGCTCCCGGCCGGGCGGAGCGGGTGGATCCGCGCCCACCAGAGCGCCTCGTCGGCGTAGATGTTCCCGATCCCCGCGACGGCGCGCTGGTCGAGGAGAGCCGCCTTCACGGGGAGCTTCCGGCCGGAGAGGCCCCGGGCGAGGCTCGCGGTCGTGAAGTCGCGCTCGAGCGGCTCGCTTCCGAGCCGGCCGCGCCAGTAGTCCTCGAGCTCGCCCGGCTCGAGCAGAAGCCACCTCCCGAAGCGGCGCATGTCTCGGTACGCAACGTCCGATCCGTCGTCTAGTTTGACAACAGCGCGGCGGTGACGGCCGTCGGGTTCGGCGGGGTATTCGAAGCCGCCGGTCATACGAAGGTGGACGAGGAGGTGACGCCCGCTCTCGAGCGCGAAAACCAGATACTTGCCCCGGCGGCGCACGTCGGCGATCTGTTCGCCCGCGAGGGCGAACGCCACCGCTTCCGGCGGCTCGGGTTGCGTTAGGCGCGGGTCGAAGATCTCGACGCGCTCGATCCGCCTTCCCGCCAGACGCGGGGCCAGGCTCGACCGAATCGTCTCGACCTCTGGAAGCTCGGGCATCGTCCTCCCTTCTACCTCACGCGAGGACGTCGAGGACGATCGGCACGGGCGCCGGCGGCTCCGGGCCGAGGCGGTAGCAGGCCGCGATCTCGTCGACGGCTTGCCCGGCCGAGTCCTCGTCCCGCGCGTGGACGAGCGCCAGCGGGTCGCCGGACTCGACGCGATCTCCCCGTTTCGCGGCGCAGACGACGCCGACGGCGTGGTCGATCGGCTCGTCCTTCCGCGTACGACCCGCGCCGAGGCGGAGCGCCGCGAAGGCGAGGTCGGTCGCCGCGATTCGTTCGACGAACCCGGCGTCGCGAGCAGAGACCTCGCGCACGACCGGCGCGGTGGGCAGCGCGGCGACGCTCAGGTCGCCGCCCTGGGCGGCGATCCAGCGCTCGTACGTCTCGAGCGCCCGCCCGCTCGCGATCGCCTCCTCCGCTCGGCGGCGTCCCTCCACGTCGTCGACGCCGAGGTCGGAGAGCGCGAGCAGGTGAGCAGAAGCGCCCAGGACGAGCTCGACGAGGTCGGCGGGGCCCTCGCCCTGGAGCGTCTCGACGGCTTCTCTCACCTCGAGCGCGTTTCCCACCGCGCGTCCGAGGGGCTGGTCCATGTCGGTGAGCTCGCAGAGGACCTCGCGCCCGGCCCGGCGCCCCAGCTCGACCATGAGCTCGGCGAGCTCGCGCGCGCCCTCGATCGTCTTCATGAACGCCCCGTCCCCGACCTTCACGTCCAGGACGATCGCGTCCGCGCCGGCGGCGATCTTCTTCGACATGATGCTGGCCGCGATCAGCGAGACGTTGTCCACGGTCGAGGTGACGTCGCGGAGCGCGTAGAGGCGCTTGTCGGCCGGAACGAGGTCGGCCGTCTGGCCGACGATGGCCATCCCGACCTCGCGCACCCGCGAGAGGAACTCGTCGTGGCCGAGCTCGATGCGCATGCCCGGGATCGACTCCAGCTTGTCGAGCGTTCCACCGGTGTGGCCGAGCCCGCGGCCGCTCATCTTCGCGAACGGCACGCCGCAGGAGGCGACGACGGGACCAAGGGCGAGCGAGGTCTTGTCGCCGACGCCCCCGGTCGAGTGCTTGTCGACGACCCGGCGGCCGAGCGGGGAGAGGTCGATCGTCTCGCCGCTCGCGACCATGGCGTCCGTGAGCGCGTGGGTCTCGGCCGGCGAGAGCCCGCGGAAGAACACGGCCATGAGGAAGGCGGCCATCTGGTAGTCGGGGACCTCGTCACGGACGTAGGCCAGAACGAACTCGCGGAGCTCTTCGGGCGAGAGCTCTCCTCCGTCGCGTTTGCGCTGGATGAGCTCGGCCGGGCGGATCGCGACGGCGGCCAACGCGACAGGCGCTAAGGCGCGACGAACGGCTGACCCGGAATGCCGCGCGACGGCGCCTTCCCGCCGAGCCACGCGTTCACGGTCGCGCCGACGTCCGAGAACTCGCCCTCGTGCGTCTGCCCGGCCGCGTTCTTTCCCTCCACGTATGCGAGGAGCAGGGCGTGCTCCCGCGAG
>DASZKB010000168.1:0-3102 GCA_035947475.1 Gaiellaceae bacterium
GCGCGCTGGCGCGCGCGCTCGCGTGACGCGGCTGGCGCCGACGAACGCCGCGAGGCTCGTGAGCGCTTCGTCGAGGCGCGACGTATCGCCCCACGTGCCGACGACCTCGAGCGCTCGCGTCTTGCGGTCGAACCGCGGCTCGACTCGGCCCACGAGGCCGTCGCCGACGAGAATCGGCAGGACGTAGTACCCGTACTCGCGCTTCGCCGGCGGGACGTACATCTCGAGGCGGTAGCGAAAGTCGAAGAGCGCCTCGGTGCGAGCGCGATCGTGGATCAGGCGATCGAACGGCGACAGGAGCGTGACCCGATCGCCGATCGGCGCGTCGTCGACGTCGGGGTGCGCCCGCCACGCGCCGTTCTCGAGGCGGACGCCGAGCGCGCGGAACTCCTGCTCGGCGAGGCGGAGCTGCGCCTCGCGAAGCGGCACAGCGTCCGTCTCGGGGTACCAGCGCTCGGCGAGATCCCAGAGCCGCTGTCCGCTCCGTCGCCCGACGACCGCCACCTCGCCGCGGAGGTGAAGGACCCCGAGCATGAGCGCGACCTGACGGTTTCCGAACCAGCGAGCATCGCGGCGTCGGCTCGAGCGATCCTCCAACTCGCGCGAGAGGAGCGGGCCGCGCCGCTCGAGCTCGTTGAGGAGATAGCGGCGGAATCCTGCGTTCTGCCTCGCAAATTCTCGCGCGCGCGCCTCCCAGCCCGAGGTGGCACGGCGGGCGCCCCGCATCCGCGCCCGGATGAGCGGCAGCGTCTCGATCGGCCAGATGAACGCGTTCCACTCGACGAGCTTCCGCTCCTCCCAGAGGAGGCGATCGAGCTCGGCGGGATCGTACGGACCTAGTCGGCTCCAGAGGACGAGGTGCTGCGGTGGCGCGACTGTCGCGATCGGGTCGATCTGGAGAAACCCGAGCCGGCGGACGGTGTCGAGCACATCACGCGCCGAGCCGTCGAGGAGCTGGGCGTGGACTGCGATGCGCCTCGCTTCCTCGAGCGTGACCTTTCGGGTCATTCGCCGAACGCAGCGAGGACGAGCGCCGCCGCGAGAGTCACCGCCGCAATCGCTATCGCCGCCGTGCCGCGGCGGTCGCCGCGCGCCTCGAGTCCGAGGAACGCCGCGCACCCGACGAAAGCGGCCGGGAGCGCGACCCAGTAGAACGCACCGAGAGGAAGCCGAGAACCGCGACGACGAGCGCGGGCGTGGCCGGCCGGTCGCCGTAACGCGTGGCGACGACACCGAAGAGGAGCGCCGCCGCGACGACGTTCACCGCGACGGCGAAGCCCCACGTGAGAAGGTCGTCGCGCGACCACTCTGGCGGAACGAGGTCGATCGCCTTTAGCACGCCGGCGAGGGCGACGGACCCGACGGCGAAGGCCATCAGGCGACTCACGGCAGGCGATCGTACCGCCGAACCGGCGTGTCTCCGGCACCGTCGCCGCGAGCGCGTATCCTCGCCGTCCGGGGCGGTCGATGCCTATTGCGCTTTCCTGGAGCGGCGGCAAGGACTCGGCTCTCGCACTGTCGGCGCTTCGTAGCGACGGCGCGGAGCCGGAGGCGCTGGTGACGACCGTCACGGCGACCTACGACCGGGTCAGCATGCACGGCGTTCGCCGGGAGCTCGTCGCGCGCCAGGCCGAGGCGGTGCGGATCCCGCTGGTGGAAGTGGTGATCCCGCCGGACTGTGTCAACGACGTGTACGAGGCCCAGATGGCCGCCGCGTTCGCCGCGCCTCCGCTGGCCGGCGTCGACGCCGTCGCGTTCGGCGACGTCTTCCTCGACGACGTCCGCGCCTATCGTGAGGAGCGGCTCGCCGCCCGGGGAAAGCGCGGCCTCTTCCCGCTCTGGGGGCGGGACACGGGCGAGCTCGCGCGGCAGTTCATCAGCGCAGGCTTCGAGGCCATCATCGTCTGCCTCGACCCGCGCGCGCTCGATCCGTCCTTCGCCGGGCGGCCCTACGACGAGCGACTGCTCGCCGAGCTGCCGCCGACCGTCGACCCGTGCGGCGAGAACGGCGAGTTCCATACGCTCGTCCATACCGGTCCGGGCTTTGCCCAGCCCGTCGCTTGCGAGATCGGCGACGTGGTCGAGCGCGACGGCTTCGTCTTCTGCGACGTGACGCCTCGCTGAACGATGCGCATCTGCTCGCTCCTCCCTAGCGCGACGGAGATCGTGGCGGAGCTCGGCCTCGCCGAGTGCCTCGTCGGAGTCTCGGCCGAGTGCGACTGGCCCCCGGACGTCCGCGGCCTGCCCGTCGTCACGGCCTCGCGCGTGGACACCGCTCAGCTCTCCGGCCTGGCGATCGACCGGTCCGTCCGGGAGGCGATTCACGACGGACGGCCGCTCTACGCGGTCGACGGTGACCTTCTCGAAGCCGTCAAGCCCGACGTCATCCTGACGCAGAACCTCTGCGCGGTCTGCGCCGTCTCCGCCGACGCCGTCGCGCCTGTTTGCGCGGCGGACGCGGAGGTGATCGCAGTCGACGCGCACACGATCGGGGAGATTCAAGAGGGGATCGTCCGGCTCGCCGAGGTCCTCGGCGTGGCGGCTCGAGGCCGCGCCGTCGCGGAGGAGATGCAGGAGAAGATCGAGGCCGTCCGCGAGCAGGTCGCCGACGCGCGACCGCGAGCCGTCTTCGTGGCCGAGTGGCTCGACCCGCCCTACGCGGCCGGGCACTGGGTGCCCGAGATGGTCGCGATCGCCGGCGGCCGCGATGTCCTCGGTCAAGCGGGAAGTCCGTCGTATCCAACGTCGTGGGAGGCCGTGCGGGCCGAGCGGCCGGAGCTCGTCGTGGCCGCCCCCTGCGGGTTCGATCACGAGCGGGCGGCGCGCGAGGCCTCGCTCCCGCCGCTCGCCTGTCGCGCCGTCGCCGTCGACGCGAACGCCTACTACGCGCGACCGGCGCCGCGGCTCGCCGACGGGATCGCCCAGCTTGCCTTCCTCGTCCACCCCGAGCTCGCGGAAGACCCCGGGCTCCCCTATGTCGAGCTCGGCGGAACCCGTCAGTCGTACGCGAAGACGGCGGTCAGAGCGTCCGGGTCGTAGCCGTCCGGGTGGAACCACGCCTCGGCGATCTGGCCGTCTACCGGGTCCGCGACGGCCAGATCG
>DASZKB010000169.1:0-1703 GCA_035947475.1 Gaiellaceae bacterium
CCCGCGGCGACGGCGGCCGCCTTCGCGGCGATGCCCCCGCCGAGCGACGAGCCGAGGGCCTGCGCGAGCCCGAACGGAAGCGGGACGCCCGCGAGCGCGCGCATCGCCTTCCTCTGCGCGCGCTGGCTGCGCGCGTACGCGGCGCAGGCGGGGCAGGCGCGCAGGTGCGCGCGGAGCTGTCCCCGCTCGCGGCGGGAGAGCCTCCCGTCCAGCTGGCGCGAGATGAAGACTTCGGCGTCCGGGCAGGCGAGCGGGCGCTCGGCCGCCTCGAGCTGCTCGCGGAGCGCGCGGCGAGCGCGGAAGAGGAGCGTCTCGACGGCCGACGGCGTGATCCCCATCGTCTCGGAGATCTCGGCGTACGAGAGGCCCTCGATCTCACGCAGCACGAGAACGGTGCGCTGATTGAACGCGAGATGCTTGAGCGCGGCGCGGATCTCGTCGGCTGCCGGCGGCTCGTCCTCCGTGAACGCCTCGGCGAGCTCGTGCCCGAGCTCGACCTCCTGCGGCCGCCGCGCCGCCGTACGGAAGCGCTGGCGGCAGACGTTGTGGGCGATCTTGAGGAGCCACGCGCGCGGGTTGTCGATCCCGTCGCCGCGCGCCAGCGCGCGGTAGGCGTTCATGAACGTCGTCTGGGTGACGTCCTCGGCGTCGTCGGGGTTGCTGAGCATCCCGAGCGAGAACGCGTAGACGTCCCGGACGTGCTTCCGGTAGAGGCGCTCGAAAGACCGCTCAGGATCGAGCGCGAAGCGCGAGGCGAAGAGCGGCGTCACCGCACACAGGATGCCGCAATTGCAAAGAAATTGCGTCCTGCTTTCACGGGATCCTTACGAATGGCCGCGCGGTGGCCGGGCGGTTAGGCGGCGGCCTTCGCCCGCTTCTTGTTCGGGACGTGGATCGCGCGCCCGAGCGCGACGAGCCCGGCCTCCTTGATCGCCTCCGAGAGCGTCGGGTGCGCGGCCATGCCGTCGGCGACCGTCTCGACGGTGGACTCGGCGTCGAGCGCGACGACGCCCGCCTCGACGAGGTCCGTGACGTGCGGGCCGACGAGGACGAGACCCAGGAGCTCGCCGTAGCGGGTCTCGTGGATCGACTTCACCCACCCCGTGGTCTCGTTCTGCATGATCGCGCGCCCGTTCGCCGACCAGGGGAACATGCCCGTCGCGACCTCGTCCCCGTACTGCTCGCGCGCCTGCTGCTCCGTGAGGCCGACGGCGGCGACCTCGGGGTCGGTGTAGATCGGCCTCGGGACGCCGCGGTTGTCGACGACGGCGTCATGCCCGAGCGCGTTCTCGGCTGCGACCTCGCCTTCGCGGAAGGCGGTGTGCGCGAGCTGCCAGTACCCGGCGCCGGACGACCGTCGGGCACATCTACGCGGCCGGCGACTGCGCCGGGTACTGGCAACTCGCGCACACCGCCTTCCGGGAGGGCGAGGTCGCCGCCGAGAACGCGCTCGGGCATGACGCCGTCGTCGACAACCGCGGCGTCCCGAGGCCGATCTACACCGATCCCGAGGTCGCCGCCGTGGGCCTCACGGAGCAGCAGGCGCGCGAGCAGTACGGGGACGACGTCGCGACGGGCATGTTCCCCTGGTCGGCGAACGGGCGCGCGATCATGCAGAACGAGACCACGGGGTGGGTGAAGTCGATCCACGAGACCCGCTACGGCGAGCTCCTGGGTCTCGTCCTCGTCGGCCCGCACGTCAC
>DASZKB010000170.1:0-2783 GCA_035947475.1 Gaiellaceae bacterium
CTCGCCGAGGCGAAGCGCGAGGTCGACCGGCTGCTGCAGGAGGCGCGCGAGCAGGCCGTCCGCGAGGCGTCGCAGACCGAGATCGTCAAGATCGCGGAGCGCCAGGCGCAGGAGATCATCGACGACGCGCGTCGCGAAGCCCGCGAGATGCGGCTCGAGATCGAGGACTGGGCGGACCAGATTCTCTCGACGCTCGAGGTCAACCTGGAGAAGTTCCTCGGAGCCGTCAAGCGCGGCCGCGAGCGACTGCACGAGCGCTCGCAGGAGACGGTCGTCGCCGGCGTACCGGCGGGCGTCGGCTCGACGGACGAGTCGCCGCTCTAGCCGCGGAAAACCGCTTCGCTACCCTGCGGGCGTGACGACATTCGACGTCCGTACCGTCAGGCTGCGATCGGGCGAGCAGTTCCGGGACGTTCGCCGGGTCGAGCTCGCGCCCTTCGAGCTCGGCGGCGAGCGTTACGTGCCCGTCCCCGAGGAGGCGGAGGCCGCCTTCACCATGAGCCGCGTCACATCGGGGCTCCTCTTCGAGCTCGAGTTCGAGTCGCGGCTGGTCGGGCCGTGCTTTCGCTGCCTGGCCGACGCGCGCGTCACGACGCTCGTGCAAGCGCAGGAGTACCACGCGACGAACCCCGGCGACTCCGACGAGCTCGAGACGCCGTACCTGACGGACGATCGTCTGGACCTCTCCTCCTGGGCGCGCGACGCCGTCTCGCTCTCGCTCCCCGACCAGATCCTCTGCCGCGCCGACTGCGCGGGCCTCTGTGGGGGCTGTGGAGCCGATCTCAACCGAGAGACCTGCGCATGCGGGCCCCCCGAGCCGGACACCCGGTGGGCTAAGCTCGCGGAGGTCAAGGAGCGACTCTAGGAGAAGCGATGGCGGTCCCGAAGCGAAAGACGTCGAAGTCGCGCCGCGACAAGCGCCGCGCCACCCACAAGCTCTCCACGCCCGTCGTCGTCGAGTGCCCGCAGTGCCACCAGCCGAAGAGGCCTCACCACGTCTGCCCGACCTGCGGCACGTACCGAGGCCGCGAGGTCGAGCCGCTCCAGCTTCCGGCGCCCTAGGCGGGCCGCCTCGGCGTGTTAGCATCCGCCGTCCGCCGGGGCCAGAAGACGGAGGAAGAGAGCGAGATGGCAGCTACGCGCGAGGAGATCTTCGAGAACGTCAAGGACGTGCTGGTGGAGCAGCTCGGCGTCGAAGAGGGCGATGTCAACGAGGAGGCGTCGTTCCAAGAGGATCTGGGCGCCGACTCGCTCGATCTCGTCGAGCTCATCATGGAGCTCGAGGATCAGTTCGAGATCAAGATCTCCGACGAGGACGCGCAGCGGATCCAGACCGTCGGTCAGGCCGTCGACTACATCTCCTCACACCAGTAGCCCCGACATCTCCGCGGGGGACGTGCAGCTCCTCGAGCTGATCGACGCCCTCCCGCGCGACCTTCGCGCCCGCGTCTTCACGCACGCGTCCTGGGCGGAGGCCCGCTCGGAGTCGTACGAGCGCCTGGAGTTTCTCGGCGACAGCGTGCTGGGCCTCGCGATCGCGCGCGAGCTCTACGAGCGCTTCCCCGAGTTCCCCGAGGGGAAGCTCGCGAAGCTGCGCGCCCACATCGTCTCGCGGCAGAGCTGCGCGGTGGTGGGCCGCCGCCTGGAGCTCGCGAACCGCCTCGCCGCGGCCGCGCCGGACGTCCCGCCCGACGAGGTCGACCGGCTCGCCACGAGCCGAAACGTCGTCTCGGCCCTGGTCGAGGCGGCGCTCGGCGCGCTCTACGTCGAGAACGGGTTCGAGCCCATCCAGCCGGCGATCGTGGCCGCGTTCCAGGACCGCATCGAGTACGCGTTCACGCGTCACGTCGACTACAAGACCGAGCTCCAGGAGGAGCTCGCCCGCTTGGGCAGCAAGGTCTCGTACTCCGTCCTCTCCGTCGACGGCCCTCCGCACGAGCGCCGCTTCACGGCGGCCGCCGCCATCGACGGCGAGGAGGCCGGAGTCGGCGAAGGAAGCTCGAAGAAGGCGGCCGAGCAGGAGGCGGCGCGCGAGGCGCTCGCCAAGGTGCGCGTCTCCTAGGCGCCCGCGCCAGCCGAGACGCGCGTCATCCTGCATACGGCGTGTACCTGCGCTCGCTTCGCCTGCGCGGCTTCAAGTCGTTCGCCGACCCGGTCGAGATCCGGCTCGAGCCGGGCGTGGCCGTGGTCGTGGGGCCGAACGGCTCGGGCAAGTCGAACCTCGCCGACGCGATCGTGTGGGCGGCCGGCAGCCTGAGCCCCACAGAGCTGCGGGCCGAGAAGCCGGAGGACGTCATCTTCGCCGGGTCGGCGACGCGGCCGGAGGCCGACCACTGCCAGGTCGAACTCGTCTTCGACAACGCCGACGGGCAGGCGCCGCTGGACTACGTCGAGATCTCGGTTGCGCGGCGCGTCGAGCGCGGCGGGGAGGGCGAGTACCTCCTGAACGGCGCGTCCGTTCGCCGGACGGACGTCGTCGAGCTTCTTGCCGAGGTCGGCCTCGGCGGCGAGATGCACTCGATCGTCGGGCAAGGGCGCGTGGAGCAGATCCTCGTCTCGAAGCCCGCCGAGCGTCGCGCGCTGGTCGAGGAGGCGGCCGGGCTCGGGAAGTTCAAGCGTCAGCGTCATCGCGCCGAGCTCAAGCTCGCCCGCGTCGCGGGCCAGGTCGAGCGCGCCCGCGACCTCGAGCAGGAGGTACGGAAACGCCTGCGCCCGCTCGCGCTTCAGGCGAGCGCGGCGTCGCGGGCCGAGAAGCTCCGCGGCGAGCTCGAGGCGATTCGCGC
>DASZKB010000171.1:0-4250 GCA_035947475.1 Gaiellaceae bacterium
AGCTCCGGCACGCCCGCGAGATCTCGGCCGTGTTCGCGCAGTGGGTGAACTCCTACAAGCGCCTCGTCCCGGGCTACGAGGCCCCCGTCTACGCCGCCTGGTCGCAGCGGAACCGCTCCGCGCTCATCCGCATCCCGCTCTACCACCCGGGCAAGGAGCAGGCCACGCGCGCCGAGATCCGCTGCCCGGATCCGGCGTGCAACCCGTATCTCACGTTCGCGGCCCTTCTCCACGCTGGGCTCGAAGGCGTCGAGCGCGGCTACGAGCTGCCGGCGCCGATGGAGCGGAACCTCTACCACCTGACCGCGGAGCAGCGGCGCGAGCGCGGCATCGTCGCGCTTCCCGAGACGCTCGGCGAGGCGATCGACGAGCTCGCCCAGTCGGACCTCGCGCGCACGGCGCTGGGGCCGCACATCTTCGACCGCTACGTCGAGATCAAGCGAAAGGAGTGGGACGAGTACCGGGTCCAGCTGACCCCGTGGGAGCTCGACAAGTACCTCCCTGTTCTTTGACGGTCCGGAGGAGTAAGATGCCGCTCGTGTCGCCGCTTCTCCTTTGAAGCGGGGGACCAACTGACGGCCGACTGCGGGCTGCGGAAACGCGGCTCGCGGTCGTTAACGGCTCGGAATCGGCACCTATGATCGAGACGATGGAGCAGACCGAGCGGCACCTTCGCCTCGTCACCGAGACGATCGCGGCCGTCAACTCGACGCTCGATCTCGAGGAGCTCTTCGACCTCGTCGCCCGCAAAGTCGCGGAGGCTCTGGAGGCGGACGCGTGCTTCGTCTACCTCTACGACGAGCGCGCCGGCGAGCTCGTCCTCCGGGCGACGTACGGGACGCGCGTCGAGGAGATGACGCGCCAGCCTCGCATGCGGCCGGGCGAGGGCATCACCGGGACGGCGGCGGCGGAGCGGGCACCGATCATGATCGCCCGCGACGCGCATCTCGACCCGCGCTTCAAGGGGTTCCCGAACCTCCCCGAGGACCGGTACTCGTCCATCCTCGCGGTGCCCATCCTGGCGAAAGACCGCCTCGAGGGAGCTCTGAACGTCCGTACGGAGCGGCCGCGCGCCTTCACGGCCGCCGAGATCGACCTCCTCATGGCGATCGCGGGGCAGGTCGCCCAGGCGATCGAGAACGCGAAGCTCTACGACCACGCCCAGCGGCGCGTCCGCGAGCTCGAGGCGCTCGCGCGCATCTCCGAGGCGGTGTCCGAGTCCCTCTACCTCGAGGAGTCGCTCGAGGCGATCGTCCGGACGACCATGACCGCGCTCGACGCGAGCGGCGCGGCGCTCGTGCTCGAGGACGGGCGCATCGCCTGGCCGGAGGGTCGCGCGGGGTCGCACGCCGTCCGCGTGCCGCTCCGCTGGAAGGGGAGGCAGATCGGAGAGCTCGTCTGCGACCGCGACACGCCCTTCTCCGACGACGAGGAGCGGCTCCTCGCCTCGATCGCACACCACGCCGCGGTGGCGCTCGAGCACGGGCGGGCCGTCATGCGGGGCGTCCTCGCCCAGGAGATCCACCACCGCGTCAAGAACAACCTCCAGACGGTCGCGTCGCTCCTTCGCCTCCAGGCCCGCGCGAACGACGGCGACCCGCGCAAGGCGCTCGACGACTCCGTGAACCGCATCCTCGCCATCGCCGCCGTCCACGAGGTCCTCACGGAGCGGCGCGACGACGACGTCGACCTCGGCGAGCTCGTCGATCGCCTCCGCGCGATGCTCGTGCAGGGGCTGGGAGGCGACAAGCGCGTCGACGCGCGCATCGAGCCCGTCGCGCTTCACGGCGCCCGGGCGACGGCGCTCGCGCTCGTCTTCAGCGAGCTCCTCCAGAACGCGCTCGAGCACGGCGGCGACGAGGTCCGCGTCGAGCTCGCCCGCGCGAACGGGCGCGTCGTCCTCACGGTCGCGGACAACGGCCGGGGAGCGGATCACGCGGAGGAGGGCACCGGGCTCTCGATCGTCCGCGCGCTCGTACGTGACGAGCTGAAGGGGACGCTCTCCCTCTCGACCGACGGCGGCCTCCGGGCCGAGGTCGCTTTCCCGGCATGAGGATCCTCGTCGCCGAGGACGAGACGCTGATCCGCCTCGATCTGAAGGAGATCCTCGAGCGGGCCGGGTTCGACGTCTGCGCCGAGGCGCGCGACGGCGAGGAGGCGGTGGAGCTCGCCCGAGACGCGCAGCCGGACCTCGCGATCCTCGACGTCAAGATGCCGCGCCTCGACGGGATCGAGGCGGCGCGCCGCATCCTCGACGAGCGGCCGATCCCGATCGTGATGCTGACGGCGTACGGCCACGACGAGCTCGTCTCGCGCGCCGTCGAGGCCGGCGTGTTCGGCTACCTCGTGAAGCCCTTCCGCGAGTCCGACCTCCTCCCAGCCATCAGCGCCGCGCGCGCCCGGCACGCGGAGCTCGAGGCGCTGCGCGCGGAGGCCGAGTCGCTCGCCGACGCGCTCGCGACGCGGAAGGTCGTCGAGCGGGCGAAGGGGCTCCTCATGGAGCGCGAGGGCCTCTCGGAGCCGGACGCGTTCGCGCGCCTACGCCGCGCGAGCCAGGTCTCCGGCCGCCCGATGAAGGTCGTCGCCGAGGCCCTCATCGCGACCTTCGCGAAGCGCTGAGCGGACGCTCCGGACGCCAGTGACGAGCCGCGGGGCGAGCGCCATCGCGACGACGTCGAAGAAGACGTAGCCGCTCGCGACCCCGCTCGGAGGGTTGCCGTTCGGGAGACCCGTGCCCGGCAGCACCTCCTTCCATTGCCAGGTCCCGATGGCGGTCCCGTAGATCTCGAGCGCCGCGACCGCGACGAACACGCCGCAGTAGGCCGCCCTGGCCTGGCTGCGAAGGACGCAGTACGCGAACGCGACGGCGCCGACGGCGCCCACGACGTCGGTTCGCGGTAGGACCGTGAGGCCGGCGAGCATCCACGCGCCCGCGAAGGCGAGGACGATCGCGACGAAGGGGCGCGGATGGCGCTTGAGGAGGCGCGTCTCGCTCAAGTGGAGGCCCGTCAGGTACACGAGCCCGTGCCCGGGCGGGACGAACAGCGGCAGGTTCTCGAGCCGGTACGTGTAGACGCCCCAGATGAGGGAGCCGACGATCTCGCCGCAGGTCGCGACCCCGACGACGAGAAGAGCCTGGGCGCGGCGCTCGGCCGAGAGCGGGCGGCACGCGAGGAAGAGGACGACCCAGGTGACGAGCGCGATGACGAGCTGGCCGCGCTCGTCCGACCACTGGTCGAGCCCGAGCATGGCCGCGAAGAAGACGACCATCGCGGCGCAGAAGGCGGCCGGGCCGCGCGGAAGGCGCACCGGCCGATTGAATCAGGACCGCGTGCTAGCCGCTGCGCGCGGGCGCGACGGCCTCGGCGCGAACGAGCCGGCGCGCCGCCTCGACGATGTGGTGCGCCGAGATTCCCGCCGCGTCCATGACGTCGGCAGGCGGCCCGGACGTCGGCATGTCGCGAACGGCGAGCGTGACGACGCGCGGGCGCTCCTCCGCGTCTGCGAAAGCGGCGAGCACGGCCTCTCCGAGACCGCCCTCGGGCCAGTGATCCTCGACGGTCACGAGCCGGCCGCCGGTCGCCTCGGCGGCGGCGTGCAGCGTCTCGGCGTCGATCGGCTTGAGCGAGTAGGCGTCGACGACGCGGACGCGGATCCCCTCCCCCTCGAGCTCGTCGGCGGCGGCGAGCGCCTCGTGGACGGTGATCCCCGCGGCGACGATCGCGACGTCGTCCTCGTCGGATGCCCGGACGACCTTGCTGCCGCCGATCGGGAAGTCCTCGTCGGGCTCGTAGAGGACCGGGGTGGCCGGGCGGAGCGTCCGCATGTAGACGATCCCGTCCCGGTCGGCCATGTGCGCGACGAGCTTCGCCGTTTGGTTGCCGTCGCAGGGATGGAGGACGGTGCTTCCGTGCACCGCCCGGTACGCCGCGATGTCCTCGAGGCCCATCTGCGAGGGGCCGTCCTCACCGATCGAGACCCCCGCGTGCGACCCGCAGAGCCGAATGCTCGCGCGGCTGATCGCGGCCATCCGGACGAAGTCGTAGGCGCGGGTGTGAAACGCGGCGAACGTCGACGCGAATGGACGCCACCCCCGCGTCTGGAGCCCTACGGCCGCGCCGACGAGCTGCTGCTCGGCGATGTACATCTCGAAGTACCGCTCCGGGTGGGCGTCGCGGAAGATCTCGGAGAACGTCGAGTTCGAGACCTCGCCGTCGAGAGCGACGACGTCTCCGCGCGCCGCGCCGAGG
>DASZKB010000172.1:0-3741 GCA_035947475.1 Gaiellaceae bacterium
CTTGCGGCCGAGATACCGGACCCGCGCGGCGTCGAGCTCGGGCAGCGTGGAGGCGCTTGAAATGGCACTTTTTGCCTCATTTTCCAGCGCTTCCGCGTCCATTGACGGAGCGTATCATCGCCCTCGGTGTCGGCTTACGACGCGATCGCGGCGCTGTACGACCCGTGGAGTCGAAGCGTCGTCGAGGACATCGGCTTCTACGTGAACGAGGCGCTCGCCGCGCGCGGCCCCGTCGTGGAGCTCGGCGTCGGGACGGGCCGCATCGCCGTGCCGACCGCCCGGGCGGGCGTGACCGTCATCGGCGTCGACTCGTCGGAGGCGATGCTGCGCATCTGCCGCGGGCGGGGCGAGGAGGCTGGCGTGGCCGACCGCCTCGATCTCCGTCTCGGCGACCTCCGCCGTCCGCCGGTCACCGAGCGCGTCCCGCTCGTCACGTCACCGTTTCGCTCCTTCCTCCACCTCGAATCCGACGAAGCGCGCCGCGACGCGTTTGCCGCGGCGCACGAACTCCTCCTCCCGGGCGGCCGGTTCGTCTTCGACGTCTTCACCCCGAGCAGGGGCGACATCGAGAAGACGCACGACCGCTGGCTCGAGCGCGAGCCGGGCATCTGGGAGCGGGCGCTCTGGGACTCCGAGGGACGCACGCTCGTCCTGTCCGTCCGAGGCGAGG
Source organism: Gaiellaceae bacterium (assembly GCA_035947475.1). Taxonomy (GTDB): domain Bacteria; phylum Actinomycetota; class Thermoleophilia; order Gaiellales; family Gaiellaceae; genus DASZKB01. The sequence goes on from DASZKB010000172.1 coordinate 671, forward strand.
CAGGCGAGGCGACGATGCGGCTCGCATGGCTCCCCGTGGACGAGTGGCGCGGGCTCCTCGAGGAAGCCGGCTTCGAGATCCTCGCGCTCTACGGATGGTTCGACGGGAGGCGCTACGACGGCGGCGAGGACATGGTCTGGGTCACACGTCGCCGGAACTCGTAGAGCGCGATCGCGCCGGCCACGGCGACGTTCAGCGAGTCGGCGTCCGGCGCGAGCGGGATCGTCGCCGTCTCGTCGCACGCCCCGACGACGTCCGGCGGAAGCCCCTCGCGCTCGGCCCCGACCACGAACGTCGCCCGCTCGCCGAGGTCGAGATCGGCGAGCGCTCGACCTCCGCCGGGCACGAGCGCGACCCGGGGTCGAGGCGCGTCGTCGAAGCCCGCGAGGGGGACGCGGAAGATCGCCCCCATCGAAGCCCGGAGCGCCTTCGGCCCGGTCGGGTCGGCGCATCCGCGGGAGAGCGCCACGAACGCGGGGCCGAGCCCGGCCGCCGCGCGGATCAGGGTCCCGACGTTCCCCGGGTCGGCCACGTGCCAGAGCGCGACCCCGACGGGCGCGTCCGTGCCCTCGCGGAGATCGGCGCGGCGAAAGACGGCGACGACGCGAGGCGGGTGGGCGAGCGTCGATAGCTCGGCCATGAGCTCGGGCGCGACGTGCTCGGCGCGCGGCAGCCGCTCGGTCAGCGCCGGCCGCTCGCCGTCGACGAGCGCCTCGGCCGGCTCGAGCCCGGCGGCGAGCGCGGCCTCGACCAGGTCCTCCCCCTCGCAGACGAAAAGCCCGAGCTTCTCGCGCGCGCGGCGTGCGCGGAGCTTGCGAACGAGCCTGACGCGTGGGTTGGCCGCGGACGTGATCACGGCCGGCCGCGGAAGCTCGGTTCTACGCCGCCTTGTCGAGCGCCGACTTCGCCTGGGCGGCGTTCTTCGAGAACGCGGCCGGGTCGCTCACGGCCAGGTCCGCGAGCACCTTCCGGTCGAGCTCGATGTTCGCCTTGCGAAGCCCGTTCATCAACTGGTTGTACGAGAGCCCCTCGCGGCGGGCGGCGGCGTTGATGCGCAGGATCCAGAGCCGGCGGAAGACCCGCTTCCGGGCCTTGCGGTCCCGGTACGCGTAGTTCCCGGACTTCAGAAGCTGCTCGCGCGCCTTCCGGTAGGAGACGTGGCTCTGCCCGAAGTAGCCCTTCGCCTCGGCGAGGATCTTGCGCCGCTTCTTGCGCGAGTGGACGGATCGCTTCACACGGGGCATCTCGTCGCTCCTAGCGGCCGAGCAGCCGCCGGACCTCTTTCGCCTCGACGCCCGCCGCTGGGACGTCGCGCCGAAAGCCGCGGCGGCGCTTCGCCGTCTTCTTCTCGAGGTTGTGGCTCTTCATGGCGTGCCGGCGCAGGAACCGCCCCCCGCCCGTGATCTTGAACCGCTTCTTGGCGGCCGAGTTCGTCTTCCCCTTAGGCACTTTGGGCTGCCCCTATCTGCCCGACGTTCTTGTTCGGCGCGAGCACCATCACCATGTTCCGTCCGTCGAGCACGGGCTCGGACTCGATCTGGCCGAGCTCCTTCACGTCGTCGGCGAGGCGCATGAGGAGGTCGCGCCCGCGCTCCGGGTGGGTCGCCTCTCGGCCGCGGAACATGATCGTGACCTTCACCTTCGCGCGGTCGCGGAGGAAGCGCACCACGTGCCCCTTTTTCGTCTCGTAGTCGTGGGTTCCGATCTTCGGCCGCAGCTTGATCTCCTTGACGTTGATCTGAGACTGGTGCTTGCGGGCCGTCTTCGCCTTCTGCTCCTGCTCGTACCGGTACTTGCCGTAGTCCATGACCCGGCAGACGGGCGGGTCGGAGTTCGCGGCCACTTCGACGAGGTCGAGGTTCTTCGAGAAGGCGTACTCGAGAGCCTCGTCGCGCGCCTTGATTCCGATCTGCGTCCCGTCCTCGTCGACGAGCCGGACGCGCGGCACCCGGATCGCCTCGTTGATTCGCGCCTGCGGCTGCGCGGGCCGGACGGGCTCGAGGAACCGCCGCGGCCTCACCTAAGCGTCACCAATCTCTCAAGTGCCTCCTCCTGAAACGACAAAAGCTGCACGCAGCAGCTTCGTCCTCGGTACCGGCTTTCGGTTCAACCTCCGCTAGGCGGTCGCCCGGAAGGTGAGGAACGGTCGCTCCTGCTTGCAGGCCTCAAACTGTAGCAACGGCTTCGAGCTCGTCCAGAAGCGCGTCAAGGCTCGCCGTCGACTGCTCCCCGCCGCGGCGCCGGACGGCGAGCGCGTCGCGCGACTCGCGGTCGCCCCAGACGATGACGTAAGGGATCTTCGCGACCTCGGCATCGCGGATCCGCTTCCCGACCGTCTCCTCGCGCGCGTCGAGCCCGGAGCGGAACCCGGCGCTGCGAAGCTCGCCGGCCAGGCGCTCGGCGTCGGCACGATGCGCGTCGGCCACCGGCACGACGCGCACCTGCTCGGGCGCGAGAAAGAGAGGGAGGTCGCCGCCCGTGTGCTCGAGCAGGATGCCGACGAAGCGCTCGAACGAGCCGAGGAGAGCGCGGTGGATCATCGCCGGCGTGTGCTCGGCGTTGTCGGCGCCGACGTAGGTGAGCCCGAAGCGCTTTGGCATCTGAAGATCGAGCTGGATGGTCCCGAGCTGCCAGCTCCGGCCGAGCGAGTCGGTCATGTGGAGGTCGATCTTGGGCCCGTAGAACGAGCCTTCGCCCATGTGGGTCACGTATTCGAGCCCCCGCTCCGCGAGCGCCCGGTCGAGCGCGCGTTCGGCCTGATCCCACTCCTCGTCGGTGCCGAGCTTGTTCTCGGGACGAGTGGAGAGCTCGAGGCGCATGTCGAGGTCGAAGAGGTCGTAGAGGAAGAACCCGAAATCGAGGCACCCGAGCAGTTCCCCGTGGATCTGCTCCGACGTGCAGAAGATGTGCGCGTCGTCCTGGACGAGGTGCCGCACGCGGAGAAGCCCGTGGAGCTCGCCCGATTGCTCGGCTCGGTGCAGGTTGCCGGCCTCGGCGAGGCGGAGCGGCAGCTCGCGGTAGCTTCGCAGCGCCTCTCCGTAGACGACGCAGTGGCCAGGGCAGTTCATCGG
>DASZKB010000173.1:0-5707 GCA_035947475.1 Gaiellaceae bacterium
GAGGGCTCGGCGGCGCAGAGCGAGCTCGACCTCCTCCTGAACGTCTGCGACCGCATCCTGGGGAACTGCCTCTGCCCGCTCGGGGACGCCGCCGCGATGCCGGTCGCGAGCTACGTCGCGAAGTTCCGGGACGAGTTCCAGCGCCACCTCGACGAGGGCGGCTGCCCGTTCGCGGGCGAGTCGTCCCTTCAGGACGTCCTCGCCCCGGTCGACCTGCACCACGCCCACCTCCGGTCGCAGATCGAGGTGCCCGTTCATGAGCTCGCATGAACGCTCCTGAGCTCGTCACCGTCACGGTCGACGACCGCGAGCTCCGCGTTCCCAAGGGGACCGGCATGGTCGAGACGGCCGCGGCCGCGGGGATCGAGATCCCGGTCTTCTGCTACGAGCCGCGCCTCGGCCCCGCGATCGGCGCCTGCCGGATGTGCCTCTGCGAGGTCGAGGGGATGCCGAAGCTCCAGGCCGCGTGCACCATGACGGCCCAGGACGGGCTCACCCTCCGGACCGCCCAGACGAGCGCGAAGGCCGCGGAGGCGCAGGAGGCGATCCTCGAGTTCATCCTCGTCAACCACCCGCTCGATTGCCCGGACTGCGACAAGGGCGGCGAATGTCCCCTCCAGGACCTCACCTTCCGCTGGGGGCCCGGGAACACGCGCATGCAGTTCCCGAAGCGGACGTTCGACAAGCCCGTCCCGGTCTCGCCCCTGATCGCCCTCGACCGGGAGCGCTGCATCCTGTGTTACCGCTGCACGCGCTTTTCGGAGAACGTCGCCGAGGACGGGCAGCTCGTGACCGTGAACCGCGGCGCCCAGTCGCTGATCGCGACCTTCCAGGACGAGCCGTACCGGGCCCACTTCTCCGGCAACGTGATCGAGCTCTGCCCCGTCGGCGCGCTCCTGCCCACCACCTACAGGCACCGGACGCGCCCGTGGGAGATCCAGAACGTCCCGACGGTCTGCGGCCTATGCCCGGTCGGTTGCAACACGTGGGTGACGACGCGCGAGGGCAAGGTCCTCCGCGTCCTCAGCCGCAACCATCCCGAGGTCGACGGGGGATGGCTCTGTGACAAGGGCCGCTTCGCGTTCGCGCATCTGCGCGCCGAGGACCGGCTCCGCGAGCCGCTCAAGCGCGTCCGGCGGCGCGGCTTCGAGCGCGTCACCTGGGAGGCCGCGCTCGACGAGGCCGCGGCGCGGCTTGGGGAGGCGAACGGCTCCGTCGTGGTCGCGTTCTCCGGGAGCGAGACCGTCGAGATCGCGTCGGCGCTCGCTCGGCTCGTCCGCCAGGGCCTCGGCTCCGACACCGCGATCGTGCCCGACGAGCTCGACGGGGCGGTCGACGGCTTCCGCGCGCCGCTCTCGGCGATCGAGGCCGCCGACGTCTGCCTCGTGGTCGGCGACGACCCGGTCGTCGAGCGAGCTCCGATCGTCGACCTCTGGCTGCGGGCCGCCCGTCGCCGGGGCGCCGAGGTCGTCACGGTCGGGCCGACCGGAAGCGTCTCCGTGCCGCCGCGCTCGGCGGCCCGTGTGTGCGCCGAGCTGGTCGAGGACGCCCCGCGCGAAGAGCTTCGCGAGACGGCGCGGGCGCTTCGCGACGCCGACCGCGTCGCGCTCGTCTGGTCGGGCGACGACCCCGACGGCGGCGTCCATCTCGCCGGCCTCGCTTCCGCGCTCGGCCTCGGCGAGGGGTCCGGGGTCTACGTCCTCCCGCGGACGCCGAACGGGCGCGGGGTCGCGGCGGCCTGGCAGGAGGCGGGCGGCGGAAGGCCGACCCGTGCTCCGGGGGACGGCGAGATCGGCGCGCTGATCGTCTCCGGCGACGAGGCCGCCCGCCACCCGCTCGTCCGCGGCCTCGCCGAGCGGGCCGCCTTCGTGCTCACGAGCTCGATGTTCATGAACGACGTGACGGCCTGGTCGCACCTCCTCCTGCCCGGAACCAGCCACTTCGAGCGCGACGGCACGACCGTGAACCTGGAAGGGCGCCGGCAGCGTGTGCGCCGGAGCGTCACGCCGCCCGGGCCCGACGAGCTCGCCTGGCTCGCGAGGTTGGGCGAGCGCTTCGGGATCGCGATCGACCCGTGGCCCTCCGACGCCCAGCCCGCCGAGCGCGCCGAGTTGCCGCCGCCGTCGGAGCCGGCTGCCGTTCGCCGCCCTCCGGCGCCGCGCGCCGGCGCCGCCCGCGGCCGCGGCCTCGCGCTCCTGCGCTATCGGCCGCTCTTCAGCGGCGTGGCGGTGGAGCGCGTCCCGCAGCTCGAGTTCCAGCGCCCCGCCCCTGAGGTCGAGCTGGCGGAAGCTGACGCGAAGGCGCGCGGGATCGCGACGGGCGATGCCGTGGCCGTTCGCTCGAACGGGACGACGCGCGAGCTTCGCGCGCTCGTGAACCGCAGGCTGCACCGCGGGGTCGTCCGCATCGCCGAGGAGCACGCCGGCGAGCTCGAGGCCCGCGTCGACGTGGCGAAGGTCTCGTGAACCAGCCCTGGTGGATCCACATCATCAAGGCGTTCGTGGTCGCGAACGCCGTCCTCATCGCCTTCGCGTACGCCACCTGGCTCGAGCGCAAGCTCCTCGGGCGCATGCAGCTTCGCTACGGCCCGAACCGGGTCGGCCCGTTCGGCCTCCTCCAGCCGATTGCCGACCTCGTGAAGCTCCTCCGTAAGGAGAGCTTCTTCCCGGCGACCGCGGTCGACCTCCTCTACATCACTGCGCCGGCGGTGGCCGGCTTCACCGCGCTGGCCGCCTTCGCAGTGATCCCGTTCGGGGGAACTTGGCACTGGTTCGGCTACGACGTCACCGGGTCGGTCGTGGACGTCTCGATCGGGCTCGTCCTCCTCTTCGCGCTGAGCGCGATGGGGATCTACGCGTTCATCGTGGGCGGCTGGGCGAGCGACTCCAAGTACTCGCTCCTCGGCGCGATGCGGACATGCGCGCAGCTCGTCTCGTACGAAGTGTCCCTCGCCCTCTCGGTGCTCGGCGTCGTGATCATGGCCCAGTCGCTCTCGCTCGTCGAGATCGTCGAGCGGCAGGACGCGACGATCTGGTACGTCGTCCCGCAGATCGTCGGCTTTCTCACCTTCTTCATCGCCGGGATCGCCGAGACGAACCGGCCGCCGTTCGATCTCCCCGAGGCCGAGCAGGAGCTGGTCGCCGGCTACCACACGGAGTACAGCGGCATGCGGTTCGGCCTCTTCGCGCAGGCCGAGTTCATCAACATGATCACGCTCTCGGGCCTCGCCGTGACCCTCTTCCTCGGCGGCTGGCACGGGCCGTTCCTACCCGGGCCGGTCTGGTTCATCCTGAAGCTCGCGGCCTTCATCTTCGTCTTCATCTGGCTCCGCGCCACGCTGCCGCGCCTGCGTTACGACCAGCTCATGAAGTTCGGGTGGAAGGTGCTCCTCCCGGTCGCGACGCTGAACGCCGTCGTCACCGCCGTCCTGGTGGTTGCCCTGTGAGCCCGCAGCCGCTCGACTCCCTCAAGGGCTTCGCCGTCACGTTTCGGCAGATCTTCAAGAAGCCGATCACGCAGCAGTACCCCGAGTACAAGCGCCCGCTCTACCCCCGCTTCCGCGGCCGCCACCGCCTCAACCGCTACGAGAACGGCCTCGAGAAGTGCGTCGGCTGCTCGCTCTGCGCGGCCGCCTGCCCGGCGGACTGCATCCGCGTCGTCCCGGCCGAGAACACGCCCGAGAACCGCGTCTCGCCCGGCGAGCGCTACGCGCGCATCTACGAGATCAACATGAGCCGCTGCATCTTCTGCGGCTACTGCGAGATCGCGTGCCCGTTCGACGCGATCACGCTCGGCAACGAGTTCGAGCTCTCCGAGTACGCGCGAGACGACCAGATCTACACGAAGGACATGCTTCTCGCGGAGCCGGTCAAGAAGGTCACGGTCGCGGACCGCGATCTCTATGACACGCCCGAGCCCGTCTGGAAGACCGACGCCTGATGGCGATCGCCGCGATCGACGTCGGCAACATCCTGGTCTGGGCCATCTGGATCGGTGCCGCGGGCGCGCTTCTCGCGTCCGGCCTTGCGGTCGTTCTCTTCTCGAGCCCGTTCTATTCGACGCTCGCCCTGATCATGAACCTCGCGTCCGTGGCGGTTCTCTACCTCCTCCTCGCGGCCGAGTTCGTCGCCGCCGCGCAGGTGCTCGTCTATGCCGGCGCCGTCGTGATCATGTTCGTCTTCGTCATCGGCTATCTCGGCTACCGCGCCGAAGCCCCGTGGGCCGGCGGTCCGCCCTTGCAGACGGTCGCGGCCATCGCGGCGGTGGGCGCGATCGCGGCGGAGGTGGTCGTCGTGATCGGCCTCAAGGCGGCCGGCCGCCTTACCACGTCGGCGGAGATCTCCGGGGCGTTCGGCTCGCCCCAGGAGATCGGACGCCTCTTCCTCGAGGACCACCTGCTCGCCTTCGAGGTGACGTCGATCGTGCTCCTCGTCGCCGCCGTCGGGGGCATCATCCTGGGCGCCTCGCTGCCCTCGGAGCAGCGCGCCGAAGCTCCGCAGGACGCCGAGCGATGATGGGCCCCGGGATCGCCGCCTACGTCGTCGTCTCGGCGCTCCTCTTCGCGATCGCCGCCTTCGGCGTCCTCATGCGCAGAAGCCCGCTCATCATCCTCCTCTCGCTCGAGGTGATGCTGAACGCGGGCAACCTCGCCCTGATCGCCTTCTCGCGCCACTGGGGCGACGGTGACGGTCAGATCTTCGCGTTCGCGGTCATGGCGGTCGCCGCCTCCGAGGCGGTCGTCGGGCTCGGGCTGATCGTCGCGGTGTCGCGGCTGCACGGCGACCTCGACGTCGACAAGCTCGCCTCCCTCCGGGGATGAGCGCATGATCGAGGCCGCCTGGATCGCGCTCGTCGCACCCGCGGTTGGCGTCGTCGCCATCGCGCTTGCAGGGACGCGCATCCCGCCACGCGTGGCCGGTTACGTCGCCGCCGGAACGACGCTCGTCTCGTTCGTCGCCTCGGTCATCACGTTCGTCCTCCTTCTCGGCGAGAACCCGGAGGAGCGCTCGCACTCTTCGACGGTCTGGACGTGGCTTTCCGCGGGCGACCTCCGCTTCGGCGTCGAGATCCTCGTCGACCCGCTGTCCGTGTTCGAGATGCTCGTCATCTCGGGCGTCGGCTTCCTGATCCTCTCGTACGCGGTCGGCTACATGGGCGGCGACGCGGAGGAGCGGCGCTACCACGCCTACAAGGCGCTCTTCGTCTTCTCGATGCTCCTCCTCGTCCAGGCCGGAAACCTGCTCCTCCTCCTCGCCGGCTGGGGGATGGTCGGCCTCTCGTCGTACCTCCTCATCAACTTCTGGCACCACCGTCCCCAGGCCGTCGAGGCCGGCAAGAAGGCGTTCATCATGAACGCGTTCGGCGACGCCACCTTCGCGCTCGCGCTCTTCATCCTGATCCAGCAGACGGGCGCGCTCGACTTCGCGACCGTCTTCGGCCGGGCGGACGAGGCTCTCGGCGAATCGAGCACGCTCGCCGTCCTGGTCGCGCTCGGGCTCCTCGGGGGGGCGGTCGCCAAGTCCGCCCAGGTTCCGCTCCACACGTGGCTTCCGGACGCCATGGAAGGCCCGACCCCGGTCAGCGCGTTGATTCACGCTGCCACGATGGTGACCGCGGGCGTCTACCTGATCGCGCGCGCGTCCCCGCTCTTCGAGCTCGCCCCTGCCGTCCACGACCTCGCGGCGATCCTCGGCGCGATCACGCTCCT
>DASZKB010000174.1:0-2240 GCA_035947475.1 Gaiellaceae bacterium
ATCGCCGAGCTCGCCTTCCTCATCGGCGCCGACGCTCTGGTTGAGCGAGACGGAGGCCTGCGCGGCGCTGAGCGCCTCGTCGACGTGCTGGACGGGTAGCCCGGTCGCCTCGGCGAGCTCCTCCTTGGTCGCGTCTCGCCCAAGCTCGACCTCGAGCCGGCGCGCCGCCCGCCCGAGCTTCTGCTGGCGCTCGACGACGTGGACGGGGACGCGGATCGTGCGCGCATGGTTCGCGACCGCGCGCTGCACCGACTGGCGGATCCACCAGGTCGCGTACGTCGAGAACTTGAAGCCGCGGCGCCAATCGAACTTCTCGACGGCGCGGTTGAGCCCGAGCGTCCCCTCCTGGATGAGATCGAGGAACGGAACACCCAGGCCGCGATAGCCCTTCGCGATAGAGACGACCAGGCGCAGGTTCGACTCGATCATGCGCCGCTTCGCTGCCAGGTCCCCCTTCTCGATCCGCTTCGCGAGCGTTACCTCGTCCGCGGCGGTAAGCAGCTTGTGCCGCCCGACGTCGGCGAGGAAGAGCTGGAGCGTGTCGCCCGCGCCGTGGACCGGCTCTACGGAGAGGTCCACCTCGTCGGGCTCCTCGCGCGGCTGGCCGATCTCGAGGCCGATCGTCTCGAGCTCGTGCTGGAAGTCAGCGAGCTCCTCATCGTTCAGCTCGAGCTCCAGCGCAAGTGCCTCGAGCTCGGCCGGCTCGATCCAGCCGCGCTCCTCGGCGCTCTCGACGAGAGCCCGTCCCTGAACGGTGTCCAAGACCTCGTGTTCGCTCATTCGTTCCTGCTGCTCCAAGGCTTGCTCGGTGTCCTTTCCTTTCAAACGCGCGTGCGGAGTGACCGGGACCTTCGTCCCTATGACGACATTTTCCTCTGAAACCTGCGCGGCGTCGCCCGTTTTCGGCGTTCTTGCAGCTGCTTAACCAGACGTTAACCCTGTAAACGGATGTTGCAAGCTGGATATTCCGCGCCAGGGGCAGCGGTCGCCGCCGTGGGCGCGCGCTCGGGGAACTCGAACTCGACCTTGCCGTCGTTCAGAACGAGCCGGGCCCGGAAGCTCTTCCCGGCGCGGCTGCGAAAGCCGGAAAGGACTTCGCGCGTGCGTCCTTCCTCGAGGAGCTGCCGCGCGATCTCCGGCGTGAGCGTCCGACCGGCCACGCGCTTCCAGATAACGAAGCCGCACCCGGGCTCCTCGCGGCTCTTCCAGCTCGTGCAGCCGTACGCGCGGGCATTCTCTCGGATGACCTCGCCGGTCTCGGCGCCGCAACGCGGGCAGAGACCGAGCTCGACGCGCTCCGGGCGGAGCTTCTCGCGGTCGAGCGCGGCGATCTCCTCCACCGTGGCGCGCGTGAAAGTCTCGATCTCGCGCATGAACTCCGCGCGGGCGTGCGCACCGTGCTCGATGTCGGCGAGGCGCTTCTCCCAGTCGCCGGTCAGCTCGGCCGAGGTGAGCGGATGCCGCTCGAGCATCGAGATCACCTGCAGCCCCTTCGGGGTCGGCTGGAGGTCCTTGGCTGCGCGCTCGATGTACTCGCGCCGGATGAGCGTCTCGATGATCTCGGCGCGCGTCGCCGGCGTGCCGAGCCCCCGCTCCTTCATCGCCTCGCGGAGCTCCTCGTCGTCGATGCGCTTGCCCGCCGTCTCCATCGCCGAAAGAAGCGTCGCCTCGGTGTAGCGCGGAGGCGGCTTCGTCTCCTTCCCCTCGCTCTCGGCCTCGACGCACCGGACGGTCATCCCCTGCTCGAGCCGCGGCAGCTCGCCGCTCTCCGCGTCCTCGTCGCGCGGGCGGGCGGCGGCTTCCTCGAGGTCGAGCCCGTAGACGCGGCGCCAGCCGGGGTCGAGCGTCACCTTGCCGCGCGTCCGGAAGCGCTCGCCTTCGACCGCGGTCACGACGGTCGTGCGCGCGTAGCGCGCCGGCGGGTGGAAGACCGCAAGGAACCGGCGCGCGACGAGGTCGAAGACGCGACGCTCGTCTGGCGTGAACGTGTCGAGCGCGTGCTCGACGTCCGTCGGGATGATGGCGTGATGGTCTTCTACCCGCGCGTCGTTCACGACGCGCGCGAGCGGAAGCTTCTCGAGCGAGAGCACGAAGCGCGCGGCCTCGGCGTAGTCCTTGACCGGCACGAGCGTCTCCGCCGTCGGCTTGAGCTGCGGGACCATGTCGCCCGAGAGGTACCGAGACGACGTGCGCGGGTAGGTGATCGCCTTCTTGTCCTCGTAGAGCGACTGGGCGGCGCG
>DASZKB010000175.1:0-1727 GCA_035947475.1 Gaiellaceae bacterium
CGTCACGCTCGGCCTCGAGCCGGGCGTGACGAGATCGCCGCGCGGCTTCCCGCCGACGCGACGGTCGAACCCGTTCCCGACGACGAGCGCGAGGAGCTCCACGCGACGGCCGAGCCGGTCGGCGACTCGAGGCCCTCGGACAGGTCAACCCGCTTGCGGCCGAGGAGCACGCGCGCGAATCCGAGCGGCTCGGCGAGCTCGTGCGGCAGCGCGAGGACCTGGAGCGCTCGCTCGAGGAGCTCGAGCGCCTGCGCTTCGAGCTCACCGAGACCGTCGAGCGTCGCTTCGAGGAGACGTATGCGGCGGTCGAGCGCCACTTCGCGGAGGTCGCGGCGACGCTCTTTCCGGGGGGATCGGGGAAGCTCACCCGGACGGACGAGGACGAGCCCGGGATCGAGATCGAGCTCCGCCCCGCGGGCGGTCGCGTCGCGCGGCTCTCGCTCCTTTCCGGAGGAGAGAAGGCGCTCGGCGCGATCTCCTTCCTGTTCGCGCTCTTTCTCGCGCGGCCGTGCGCCTTCTACCTGCTCGACGAGGTCGAGGCAGCGCTCGACGACACGAACATCGGCCGCTTCGTCGCGCTCCTCCACCGCTTCTCCGATCGGGCGCAGTTCATCGTCGTCACCCACCAGAAGAGGACGATGGAGGCCGCCGATATCCTCTACGGCGTCACGATGGGGGCCGACGGGACGTCCGAGATCGTCTCGAAGAGACTGGCGGGATCAGCACCGCACGCTCTGACGGCGTGACCACAAGCTGGGCCGAGTTCCTCGGCGACGAAGAGCCGCGGGTTTCGAGTCCCGAGCCGGAGCGCCGCTGGCTCCGCCGGCTCCGCGACTCGCTCTCGCAGAGCCGCGAAGCGCTCACTCGCGACCTCTCAGCCGCGTTCGCCGAACTCGGCGACGAAGAGACGTGGGAGCGGATCGAGGAGGTGCTCATCCAGGCCGACTGCGGGGTCCGCGCGACCGCGGAGATCGTCGAGCGTCTCGAGGCGCGCCAGCCCGCGAGCCGGGCCGACCTCCTGAAGGGGCTCGAGGACGTAATCGCCGAGCTGGTCTCCGCCGACGGAGACGGCCGGCTCTCGCTGAAGGGGAGACCGAGCGTCGTGCTCGTGGTAGGCGTCAACGGGACGGGGAAGACGACCACGATCGGCAAGCTCGCGAACCGCCTCGCGGAGCACGGCCGCTCCGTGCTCGTCGCCGCGGCCGACACCTTTCGGGCGGCTGCCGAGGAGCAGCTCGAGATCTGGGCGCGGCGATCGCGCGCCGACTTCGTCGGAGCGGCGCGCGGTGCCGACCCGGCCTCGGTCGCGTACGACGCGATCGAGGCCGCCGAAGCGCGCGGCCGCGACGTCGTCCTCGTCGACACGGCGGGGCGGCTGCACACGCAGACGAACCTGATGGAGGAGCTGGCCAAGGTCCGGCGCGTGATCGCGCAGCGGCTCGACGGGGCGCCGCACGAGACCCTGCTCGTCGTCGACGCAACCACCGGTCAGAACGGGCTTCAGCAGGCGCGTCTCTTCCACGACGCCGTCGGCGTCTCGGGCGTCGCCCTGACGAAGCTGGACGGGACGGCCAAGGGTGGCATCGCGGTGGCGATCGCTCACGAGCTTGCCCTTCCGGTCAAGCTCGTCGGCGTCGGCGAGTCGCTCGACGATTTGCAGCCTTTCGATGCTCGCGATTACGCACGCGCACTCGTCTCTGACGCGGCGTAGGGCCGCGTCTAATCGG
>DASZKB010000176.1:0-1602 GCA_035947475.1 Gaiellaceae bacterium
GCGTCGACACGAAGGCAACCGGAAAGGCGGCGGCTACGGCGACGGCCGCTGCCGCCGCGGAGACGAGGACGGAGTTCGCCGCGGCCGCGAGCCCGGCGTCCGCCGTCCCGAGCGAGACGGCGCGCGCGAGCCAGTAGCCCAGGACGCCTAGCGGCACGGCGAGCGCGACGCCGACGACCGCGAGGCAGAAACCGACAGCGGGCCACCGCCAGCGGCCGAGGGCCACGCGCGTCGCGGGGCGCGGCGTTCCGGGCGACGCCGGGCGGGCGTGGGAGCGTCCCCGCGCCCGCGCCTCGAGCATGACCACGGCGGCCGTGAGGGCGACGAGAGCGAGGGAGAGCACGGCGGCGGGCGTTCGGTCGAAGAGCGAGCGGTACTGCACGAAGATCGCGCGCGTGAGCGAGTCGTACTGCATGAGCGACACCGCGCCGAAATCGGAGAGAGAGTAGAGCGCGACGAGGAGGGCGCCGGCCGCGATCGCGGGGCGGACAACGGGAAGGGTGATGCTGAGGAATACGCGCGCGCCCGAGCGGCCGAGGCCCCGCGCCGCCTCCTCGAGCGCGGGGTCGAGCTCGCGTAGCGCCGCCGCGGCGAGGAGGTAGACGTACGGGTACGTAGCGAGGGCGAGCGCGGCGAAGGCGCCTGGAAAGCCGTAGATCGCCGGCACGCGCTCGACCCCGAAGAGGCCTTCGAGCGCCTGCTGGAGCATCCCGCGAGGCCCGAACGCCGCGAGGAGCGCGAGGGCGGCGACGTAGCTCGGGAAGACGAGCGGGAGGCTTGCGGCGAGCCCCCAGACGCGCCGCCCGGGTAGATCCGTGCGCGTCACCAGCCAGGCGAGCGGGACGCCGATCGCCACCGCGCCCGCAGTCACAGCCGCGACGAGTGCGACTGTCCTAACGACGAGCTCGAGCATCCGCTCGCGCACGAGGACGTCCCAGGCGTCGGCTCCGCCGGAGGCGGCGCGGATTGCGAGATAGACGAGCGGAAGGACGACCGCAATCGCCGCGAGCGACGCGGCGAGCCAGAGCACGGGCGGCGGGCGGTGCGCGACGCGCCGCCGGGCCGCGGCCTCGCTCATGACGTCAGGCCGACGGCGTTCAGCAGCTCGAGCGTCTCGGCGAGCTCGGGCCCGAGGCGCGCGAGCTCGATGTCCGGGCCGTGCAGCGCCCTGAGCGGCGGCAGCTCCTCGCCGGGCGGGACGCCGGCGACGAGCGGGTACTCGGCCGTCTCCTCGGCGAAGTACCGCTGGCCGTCGTCGAGGAGGAAGTCGAGCAGGCGCTGTGCCTCCTCGCGCTTGTCGGTGTGGGCGATGATCCCCGCCCCGGCGACGTTCACGAGCGCGCCCGGGTCGCCGGGGGCGAGGTAGTGGTTTGCGACCGGAGCGTCGGGTTGCTCCTCGCGCAGCCCGAACAGGTAGTAGTGGTTCACGAACCCGGCGTCGATCTCGCCCGCCGCGATGGCCTCGACCGTCTGGATGTTGTTGTCGTAGAGCACGGGGTCGTTGGCCTCGATCGCCTCGAGCCACGTGCGCGTCCGCGCGTCTCCGGCGGCGACCCGCATCGCCGTCACCATCGCCTGGAACGAGGCGTTGGTCGGCGGGAA
>DASZKB010000177.1:0-2566 GCA_035947475.1 Gaiellaceae bacterium
GCCGGCCTCCCGCAGGTCGTGTCGCTCGGGGCTCTCGACATGGTCAATTTCGGGCCGGTCGAGACCGTCCCCGAGCGGTTCCGGAGCCGGCGGCTGTACGTCCACAACCCGACAGTCACGCTGATGCGGACGACCCCCGACGAGTGCGCCGAGCTCGGCCGCACGCTCGCCCGCAAGCTCAATGCCGCGACCGGACCCGTCACGCTCTTCGTCCCCCTCCGCGGCGTCTCCGCGATCGCGACCGAGGGGCAGCCGTTCCACGACCGCGACGCCGACGAAGCGCTCTTCGGCGCCCTCCGTGAGCACCTCGAGCCCTCGGTCGACGTCCGCGAGCTCGACACGGACGTGAACGACCCGGCGTTCGCCCTGGCCATGGCCGAGCGGCTGCACGAGCTCGTGCGCGCACACGCCCGTCCGCGCGAGGCGGTCCGCGCGTGACGCGGGCCGAGGCGCTCGCCCGCCTGCGCGCCCAGGTCGAGGCCGGGCGGCCGATCATCGGCGCGGGCGCCGGAACGGGCCTCTCGGCCAAGTGCGCCGAGGCGGGCGGCGCGGACCTCATCATCGTCTACAACTCGGGCCGCTATCGCATGGCGGGGCGCGGTTCCCTCGCCGGCCTCCTGCCGTACGGCGACGCGAACGCGATAGTGGTCGAGATGGCCGGAGAGGTGCTCCCGGTCGTCGAGCGGACGCCGGTCCTCGCCGGCGTCTGCGGCACCGACCCCTTCCGGTTGATGCCGGTCTTCCTCCGCCAGCTGAAGGAGCTCGGCTTCTCGGGCGTCCAGAACTTCCCCACCGTCGGGCTGTTCGACGGGACGTTCCGCGCGAACCTCGAGGAGACGGGGATGGGATACGGGCTCGAGGTGGAGATGATCCGCGCCGCGCGGGACCTCGACCTGCTCACCGCGCCTTACGTCTTCGACGAGGAGAGCGCGCGGGCGATGGCGGAGGCCGGCGCCGACGTCCTGGTTCCCCACATGGGCCTGACGACGTCGGGGGCGATCGGGGCGCAGACGGCGATCACGCTCGACGAGGCGGTCGAGCGCGTCCAGGCAATGCACGACGCGGCCAAGGACGTGAACCCGGACACGCTCGTCCTCTGCCACGGCGGCCCGATCGCCGAGCCGGACGACGCCGCGTACGTCCTCGAGCGGACGGACGGCGTCGCCGGGTTCTTCGGCGCCTCCAGCATGGAGCGGCTCCCGACTGAGGTCGCGATCACCGAGACGCTGCGGCGGTTCAAGAGCATCCCGACGAAAGGAGCTGCGCTTGCCGGCGGTTGATCCGCACGCCGTCCCGACCCAGACGTTCGAGTGGGGCTCGATCAAGTGGCTCGTCTCGCCCGAGAGCGAGGAGGGCGCCGGGCTCACGTTCGGCGAGGTCGTCCTCCTTCCCAGCAAGGGGCACGATCGCCACAACCACCCGGAGTCCGAAGAGGTGCTGTACGTGCTCTCGGGCGAAGGCGAGCAGATGGTGGCGGACGCCGAGCCGTTCCCGGTGAGGGCGGGCGACGCGATCTACGTCCCGACGGGCGTCTTCCACTCGACGCTCAACACCGGCTGGGAGCCGCTCCGGCTCCTCGCCCTCTACAACCCGGCCGGCGCGGAGAAGGCGCTAGCCGGTCTTCCCGACTTCCGCGAGGAGCCGGCCGGAACCATCCCGACCTGGGCGCGCGCGTGACGACGTACGCCGTTCCGGAGCTCGCTCGTGAGCTGGCCGACGCCGTCGGCGACGGACAGATCGTCACCGAGGGAGAGCGGCTCGACGACTACAGCGCCGACACGTACTGGAAGGCGCTCGCCGCCCGCGCAAGCGGCCGCCCGCTCGGGCGGCCGGAGGTCGTCGTCGTGCCGACCTCGGAGGAGGCGGTCACCGGGGTGCTCGAGGTCGCGAACCGCCGCGGCGTTCCCGTCGTCCCCTGGGGCGGGGGCTCGGGGAGCCAGGGCGGCGCGGTGCCGACCGAGGGCGGGATCGTGCTCGACCTGCGAGCGCTCGACCGGATCGTCGAGATCGACGAGGAGTCGCTCTCCGTCACCGCGGAGGCGGGCGTGAACGGGCGGCGGCTGGAGGGCGAGCTCAACGAGCGCGGGCTCATGCTGCCGCACTACCCGGCCTCGGCCGACCTCGCGACGGTGGGTGGCTACGTGGCGGCGCGCGGGTCGGGGGTCCTCTCGACCCGGTACGGGAAGATCGAGGATCTCGTCCTCTCTTTACGCGTGGTCGTCCCGACGGGCGAGGTGATCGACACCGTCCGGGTTCCGCGCCACGCGGTCGGGCCCGAGCTGACGCAGCTCTTCGTCGGGTCGGAGGGGACGCTCGGGGTCGTGACCCGGGCGACGCTCCAGCTCGCGCCGCTCCCGGCCGCGCGGCGCTTCGAAGCGGTCTCTTTCCCGTCGGTCGCCGTCGGCGTCGGAGCCGTCCGGGGCGCGATCGCGCGCGGGTTGCGGCCCTCCGTCGTCCGCCTCTACGACGAGGTCGCGACGCGCCAGACGCTCGCTCCCGTCGTCGGCGAGGAGCTCGAGGGCGTCTGCACGATCCTCTGTTTCGAGGGCGAGCAGGCGATCGTCTC
>DASZKB010000178.1:0-2541 GCA_035947475.1 Gaiellaceae bacterium
GGCGAGCGCCGGCTGGAGATGGAGCGGCGTCGGGTAGTGCATCCCTGCGCCGATCCCGTCGCGCACGAGCGCGTCGCGGAGCGCGTCCCGGTCGTGTGAGCGGACGACGTAGAGATGCCAGACGTGCTCGGCCCAGGAGGCCGTCGCGGGGAGAGCCACGCCGCCGCCGTCCGCAAGGGCGCGCGCGTACGCCGCCGCGTGGGAGCGCCGCTCCTCGTTCCAGCGGTCGAGGTGGCGAAGCTTCACGCGCAGGATCGCGGCCTGGAGGGTGTCGAGACGCTCGTTCCCCCCCACGACGACGTGCTCGTACTTCCGCCTCTGACCGAGGTCGCGGAGAAGGCGGACCCGCTCGGCGAGCGCCTCGTCGTCCGTCGTCACGGCGCCGCCGTCGCCGAACGCTCCGAGGTTCTTCCCCGGGTAGAAGCTGAACGCGGCCACGCGCCCGAGGCCCCCGACACGCCGGCCCTCCCAGCGCGCGCCGTGTGCCTGGCAGGCGTCCTCGACTAGCGCGAGGCCGCGCTCGTCGCAGAGCGCCCGCAGCGCGCGCATGTCCGCCGGCTGTCCGTAGAGGTGCACCGCGATCACCGCCTTCGTGCGCCCGGTGATCGCGTCCGCGGCCCGGTCGACGTCGATCGTCGCCGTGCGCGCGTCGCAGTCGACGAGCACGGGCCTCGCCCCGAGGCGAAGGACGGGCACGACCGTGGCGATGAACGTGTTCGCCGGCGCGACGACCTCGTCGCCCGCGCCGACGCCGAGCGCCTCGAGCGCGAGCTCGATGGCAGCCGTTCCCGACGCCACCCCGATGCACTCGCGGACGCCGCAGTAGCCGGCGAACTCCCGCTCGAAGCGGTCGACCTCCTCGCCGAGGATGAACTGACCCGACTCGAGGACGCCGGCGATCGCCTCGTCGATCTCGTCCTTGATCGAGCGGTATTGCCGACGGACGTCGACGAGCGGAAGCGTCACGAGTAGGCCGCCCGGGCGAGGTTCACCTCGACCGGGCCGCCGCCCGCGCGCAGCGACTCGGTAGCCGCCTCGAGCACGGCGACGACGCGGCGGCCCGCGAGTCCGTCCGTCTCTGGCGTCGCGCCGGCGGCGCAACAGTCGACGAAGTGAGCGACCTGCTCCTTGAGCGGCTCGGCCGCGAGGACCTTCGGGACGCGGATCTCGCCGTCCCGGATCAGCGCCTTGAACTCGCCGAACTCGGCGCCACGCGCCGCCTCGGAAACCGCCTCGTAGCTCGCGCCGCGGTCGAAGACCTTCAGCTTCTCGTCGATGGCGACGTCGTCGAAGACGACCATCCGCTGGTCGCCGACGACGGTGACCTTGCGAACCTTGTACGGATCGAGCCACGAGAGGTGCGCCGCCGCGAGCGTCCCGTCCTCGAAGCGCAGCTGGAGGAAGGCGACGTCCTCGATCCCGTCGCGCAGAAAGGCCTGGCCGGTGGCGGCGACGGAGATCGGCTCGCGGTCGAGGAGGTAGAAGATGATCGAGAGGTCGTGCGGCGCGAGGTCCCAGAGCGCGTTCACGTCCTGGCGAATCGGCCCGAGGGCAGTCCGAACCGTGTGGCAGTAGAGGACGCGCCCGAGGTCGCCCGCGGTGACGAGCTCGCGCATCTGGCGGACGGCCGGGTTGAAGATGAACGTGTGGCCGACGAAGAGGACGCGCCCGGCGCTCTTCGCCGCCGCGATCAGCTCGTCGCACTCGGCGACGGTGTACGCGAGCGGCTTCTCGCAGAGGACGTGCTTCCCGGCCTCGAGCGCCGCGAGCGTGAGCGCGTAGTGCGTCGACGTCGGGGTGGCGACGATGACCGCCTCGACGTCGTCGCTTTCGAGGACGGCCCGAGGATCGTGCCCGGTGCGCACGGTCGGATAGCGCGCCTCGATCGCGGACACGGCGCTCTCTGACAAGTCGCACGCGGCGACGAGCTCGACGCCGGGGAGCTCGCTCAGGACGCGAGCGTAGTTCGGCCCCCAATACCCGAGGCCGATGAGCCCGACCCGGAGGCGGGCGGAGTTCGGCGCTCTGTCGTCGGAACCCCTCACTGCGATTACGGCTGTGGCTGCGGCGTACGCCGGCGTACAGGCCGGAAGGCGAGCCATTCTAGCGGCGGGCGCCACCGGGAATGTAAGCGCAGCGTTATTCCTCGGCCGCCGGGACGCCCGCGAAGAGCGGCGAGCGCGGGTTGAGCTCGGCGGCGCGGCGGAGGCTCCGGCGCGCGTCCTCGATCGCGCCGAGCTTGGTCTCGATGCGAGCCGCCGTCATCCACAGCCGCCAGTTCGACCCGTCGCGGTCGATCGCGTCGCGGATTGCCGTGTGTGCGGCGGCGAGGTCGCCGATCTGCTCCTGAACGAGCGCGACCTGGAGGTTCGTGGAGGCCGCCCACGGCTGGATCTTGCGCGCCGCGAGCGCGTCGACGAGGGCGTCCTCACCGTCGCCGCGTTGTACCGCGGCCTGGCTGTCCCGCACCTTCAGCGTGGCGAGGAGCGGGATCGCCTGGCTTCCGATCAGGAACGGTGTCGCGGCAACGAGGACGACGGC
>DASZKB010000179.1:0-6849 GCA_035947475.1 Gaiellaceae bacterium
AAGCCGCCCGTCTCGTCCTGGAGGTCCCGGAGGCGGAGCAGGTGGTCGACCCGCTCCTCGTAGGTCTCGACGTGGCCGTAGAGGATCGTGCAGTGCGTCGGGATCCCGAGCGCGTGTGCGGTCCGATGCGTGTGGAACCAGAAGTCCGGATGCTCCTTGCCGGGAGCGACCAGCCGCCGCACCCGCTCGGAGAAGACCTCGGCGCCGCCGCCGGGAAGTGAACCGAGCCCGGCCTTCTTCAGCTCGACGAGCACCTCCTCGTGCGTGAGCCCCGAGAGCTTCGTCATGTGGTGGATCTCGCTCGCGGTGAAGAGCTTCAGGTGGACGTCGGGGAGCGCCTCCTTGAGCGAGCGGACGAGGTCGACGTAGTAGGTGAAGTCGAGGTGCGGGTGCTCGCCGCCGACCATGTGGATCTCGGTGAACTGCGTGCGCTCGCGCTGCTCCGCAGCGTCCTGGACGAGCTCGTCCACCGACCAGAGGTAGGCGTCATCCTGCTTCGCCGTGCGCGCGAACGCGCAGAACTTGCATTTCACGCGGCAGATGTTCGTGTGGTTCAAGTACACGTTCTGGACGAAGTAGACGTCGTCGTCTCCGCCGCGCCGACGCCTCGCCGCGTCGGCCAGCTGCCCGAGCTGCAGGATGTCGTCCGACTCCATGAGGGCCAGCCCGTCTTCGAAGTCGAGGCGTTCGTTCGCCTCGACCTTCTCGCGGACAGTCTCGAGCGTCGGGACGCCGGCGGCGAGCGCCATCAGCCCCTTCTCTCCACGACCGCGTACGTGAGCGCCTCGAGCGACTCGCGGTCCGGCTCGCCGTCGAGCGCGGCGCGCGCGCGGGCTGCGTACTCGAGGGCGACGGCGCGTGCTTTTTCCAGTGCACCGCTCGCCGCAACGCGATCGAGGGCGTCCGGCACGTCTTCACCGGCCAGCGCTCTCCAGATCCCCTGATCCTCGCGAGCAGCGAGGATCAGGGGCAAAGTCGGCGTCCCGTCCCGGAGGTCGACGCCGGGGTCCTTCCCGGTCTCGTCGGCGTCCCCCGTGCAGTCGAGGATGTCGTCCGCGATCTGGAACGCGATGCCGAGCGCTCGCCCGAACGGCGCGAGGCGGCTGCCCGCGCCGAGTAGGCAGGCGGCCTCGAACAGCTTCCCCGTCTTGAGCGTGCAGCGGGCGAGGTACTCGTCGATCGAGGTCTCGGGCCGAAACGCGTGCCCGCGCTGCACCGCCTCGCCGCGGGCGAGGGAGAGCGTCGCGCGCGCGAGCACCGAGACGGCCTCGGCGTCCCGCGTCGCCGCGAGCTCCGAAAAGGCGCGCGCGAACAGGTAGTCGCCGACCGCCCGGGCGACCGCCTCGCCGTGCCGGGCCCACACGGTCGCTTCGCCCCGGCGCGTCCGCGCGCCGTCGAGCACGTCGTCGTGGACGAGCGTCGCGACGTGCACGAGCTCGACCGCCACGCCGGCCGCCACCGTGCGGGCGTCCCCGCGCCGCCGAGGCGGCGTCGAGAGGAAGACGAGCACCGGCCGCAGACGCTTGCCGCCCGCGGCGACGAGCTCGGCCGAGGCCTCGGTGACGATGCCCGGCCGAGCGCTCACCGCGTCGGCGAGACGGCTCTCGAGCACGTCGAGATAGGCGTCCAGCCCGGGCGTCGCGCGCACGGTCGCGACAGCGCTCACGCGGCCGCCTTCCGCGCGGCGTGCAGCGCAACGATGCCGCCGGCGAGCCGGCGCCAGCGGACGTCCGCGAAGCCGGCCCTGCGCATCGCGGCGGCGAGGTCTTCGGGGCCGGGAAAGCGGCGCACGCTGGCGGGGAGGTACGAGTAGGCCTCGCCGCCGGGGAGGAGCCTTCCGGCCAGTGGGACGAGGCGATCGAACCAAAGGCCGAAGAACGGCGCGAGGAGACCCCGCGGGCGCGTGATCTCGAGGCACGCGAGCCGTCCGCCGCGCACGAGCACGCGCGCGAGCTCCCGCAGGCCGGCCTCGAGGTCCGCGGCGTTCCGGATCCCGAAGCCGATGGTGGCGGCGTCGAAGCTCTCGTCGGCGAAGGGGAGCGCCAGAAGGTCGCCGCGGACCCAGTCGACCGACGCTGACTTCCGCCGCGCGCGCGAGAGCATCGCCTCGGAGAAGTCGAGCCCCGTCACCCGCCCGCCGGCGCGCTCGGCCGCGAGGGCGAGGTCGCCCGTGCCGCAACAGGCGTCGAGAACCCGGTCGCCCGGACGAACGACCGCCTCGGCGGCCAGCGCGCGCCAGCGCCGGTCGAGGCCGAGCGTCATCGCCCGGTTCATGGCGTCGTAGACGGGCGAGATGCGGTCGAACATCTCGCGCACCGCGTCGGGCGGGAGCGTGCCCGTCTTGACTGTCACGCCTGCCCCCATCTCCGGACGAGCCGGTTCTCCACGCCGAGCTGGTCGAGGCACCTCCCGACGACGAAGTCGACGAGGTCGTCGATCGTCTTCGGAAGGTGGTAGAACGCGGGCGCCGCGAAGACGATCACCGCGCCCGCCTGCCGGAGCCGAAGCATGGTCTCGAGGTGGATCGTCGAGAGCGGCGTCTCGCGCGGCACCAGCACGAGCTTCCGGCCCTCCTTGAGGGCGACGGACGCCGCCCGGTGGACGAGGTTGTCCATCGCGCCCGCCGCGATCGTCCCCACGGTCGCCATCGAGCACGGGCAGATCACGTAGCCGTCCACCCGGGCCGAGCCGCTCGCGTACGGCGCCCCGTAGTCGTCCGGCGCGTACACCGTCACGCCCTCGGCCTGGCCGACGAAGCGCTCGAGAACCTCTTCTCGCGAGAGCGAGCGATCCTCGTAGAGCTCGGTGGCAAGCACCTCGATCCCGGCCCCGGACGCCGACACCCCGACCTCGCACCCCGTCGCGGTCAGCGCCTCGAGCAGGCGTGCCGCGTAGGGCGCGCCTGACGCGCCGGTGATCCCGAGGAAGATCCTCACGCTGCTGGACGGCGGCGGCTCCCGCCGGGCGAAGCCCGACTCCGCCGACGCCTGACGCCGCTGGCGGCGCGATCCTGCGCTCGCGGCGCTTGGCCGTGCTCATCGGCACTGCCCTGCGCGCCGCTCGCTCGCCTCGCTTGCCAGCGGCGCCCCAGCGGGGTGAGGAAGACGTTCACCCGTGGGCGCTAGGACCCGCCTCGGGCCGCGCCCAGCGCCTGCTGACAGGCGGGCGCGTTCCCAGGCGAGCACTCGAGGAAGACCGCGAGCTGCTGGTACTGCTCGTCCGTGAACTCCGTGAACGCGGGCATCGGTGAGCCCGGCACGAGCCCGGGCGGGTTCTTGAGATGGTCGATCTGCCACTGGGTGCCTCGATTCCTCGTTCCTTCCTCGGTGAGCTCGGGCGCGCCGAGGTTGGGGCTCCCTTCGCCGGCGTACGTGTGGCAGTTGAGACAGCCGACCTGCAGGAAGATCTCGAGGCCGGGCCGCGCTTGCTCGGGTAATCGCTGGCCCTGGGCGATCTCGTCCGCCTTCGCGAGGACCTCGCTCCCGAGAGCCTCCTCTGCGGTCGCGCCCTTGTACGTCAGGATCCCCATCGAGGCGATGACGAGGAGCGAGGCGGTGACGGCGACGGGCCTCCTCGCGAGCCTCCGCTCCCGGCGGCGGTCCATGAACGGGACGGCCAGGAGCAGGATCAGGAGGATCGTCGGGATCCCGACCGTCCCGAGGAAGACCGACTCTGGCCACTTGAAGATCCGGAGGAGGTAGAAGAGGAAGAAGAAGTACCAGTCGGGCCGCGGGACGAACGAGGTCGTACCGGGGTCCGCCTTCTCGTGGTAGCGCGGCCCCAGGATGCCGGCGTCGGCGGGCCTCTCGCTCGAGGTGAAATACCAGACGCAGGAGAGGAGGACGATCACCGTAACGACCACGAGGCTCATCACCGTGTCGTGGTACATCGCGTACGGGAAGAAGCTCTTCCCGCGCCGCTCGACGTCCTTCTTGTAGAGCTCGAACTGGTCGCGCTGTTCCTGCGTCGTCATCGGACGCTCCGGGCGTTGTTCCCGCGAGGCCTCGGCTCGACGAGCCCCTGCCGGGCGGGCCCGCGCTCGGGAGGCTCGTACCCGGCGGCCACCCTCGCCCACGGCGGCGCGGTGATGCCGTTCCTGATCACGAGCCAGAGGTGAAGCGTGATCAGGCCGATCAAGCCGCCCGGGATGAGGAGCATGTGGATCGAGTAGAAGCGTGCGAGCGTCGTGTCCCCGATCTCGGCGCCGCCTCGCATGAGATCGGCGATGAACGGCCCGGCGATCGGCGCCGTCGCGTTGATGTTGATGGCGACCACGGTGGCCCAGTACGACGTCTGGTCCCACGGCAGCAGGTAGCCCGTGAGCCCTTCGACGAGCGCGAGCAGGAGCAGGAAGACGCCGATCAGCCAGTTGAGCTCGCGCGGGTACTTGTAGGCGCCGAAGAGGAACACCCGCCCCATGTGCAGGAAGAGGAGGATGATGAAGACGCTCGCGCCCCAGCGGTGCATGCCGCGGACGAGCCAGCCGAGCGTCACGTCGTTCGTGATCACCACGATCGACTCGTACGCCTCGGCGGGCGTCGGCTTGTAGTACATCGCCAGGATGACGCCCGTGATGAGCTGGACGATGAACGCGGTCAGGGTGGCCGACCCGAGCGTGTGGAACCAGTTCGACTCGGCCGGGACCTTGCGGAAGAGGAAGTAGCGAACGGCGCCGACGAGGCCCGAGCGCTCCTCGAGCCAGTCGACGGGAAGCATGATCAGCTGCTCGAGCTGCTGCCTGCGCTTCGACTTCCGCGGCCGGGCCACTAGCGGTGAGCCACCCCCCTCACGGCACGTAGGGGTAGAAGAACCAGCCCTGCAGCCGCTTCAGGATGTTCGACCGCGGGTCAGGGACGTGCTGGCCGGGGTCGCGAAGCGGGAAGGCCCGGATGCGCGCTTCCGCGCCCTCGCCCTCGACCTCCGAGACGCTGTACGGCTGGAGGAGAACGAGGCGGCTCTCCTTGACGGCGAATTCGTAGCGGTCGAGCGCGCGCACCGGTGGGCCCGCCGTCCGGTTCCCCTCGACGTCGTACGCGCCCCCGTGGCAGGGGCAGCCGAAGCCCGACGGCTCGGTCGGGGTCAGCGTCACCTGTCCCGTCCGGGTCTCGACCCTCTGCGCATCGCCGGCAAGCCCCTGCGGCTGGGTCGGGCAGCCGAGGTGGACGCAGCGGTTCGACAGGATCGTGAAGCTCGGCGTACCGCCGGCCATCCCGTTGTTCCGGACGAACGCCGTTCGCCGCGAGACGCCGCTCGACTCCTCCATCGAGAGGAAGGTCGCGATTACCCACTGCCCCCCGGGAAAGTTCTCGAGCGGGCCGAGGTCGACCTCGTCGTACTTCTGGCCGATGAACGACGGCGCGACGGCGAGCCCCAGCGGCGGGAGCGTGACGATCGCACCGATGAGGCCGCCGAACCCGAGCGTCGCGGCCTCTAGGAAGCGCGAGCGCGGGTATCGCTCGACGTCTTCCTCCCGAGCCGCGACGAGGCCCTCGTCAGGGACCGGTTCCTCGACCGTGACGGGCTCTTCCTCCTCGTCGGGGACGCCCCGGTACTCACGCGTCGCCTCACGGATCCAGAGGAACGCGAAGACGAGGGTCACGATCGCGCCGGCGGCCACAATCGCCCAGCCGACGATCAGGCCGAGGAGGACGAGCGCGACGCCGACCGCGAAGCCGACCGGCCAGATCGTCGGACTGGGAAGGTGCGGCTCCCCGTGCTCCTCGGGGCCCTCGCCCGGCCGCTCTAAGTCGTCGGCCACCCAGCTCCCTTCATCGTCGCGGCGGTGTTACAAGCACCATCGATTCTTCTGATGTCGCCGCCCGCTGTCAATGACGTAGCGATTGCCTCAAGGGACGCAGAATCCGCCTTTTTCTGCCGTCTTGCGCCACTTCGACGCGCTCGGGCGCGCCGATTCCGTACTCGTCCCAGCGGCGGTCGACCAAGTCACGAACTTCGTCCGTCATGACGATCCGCTCGGGCCATTCGCGCGCTCCCTCAGACGTCCATTTGTGCGTCGCGTCGATCCCGAGCTTCCCCCCGTAGCAGTACATCGACGCGGCGTGGTCGAGCTGGTCGAGCGGCCCCTCGGAGAGGAGGACGTCGCGGCGCGGGTCGGTGTTCGCGCAGACGTGGAAGAAGACGTGCTCGTAGTCGTGGACGTCGACGAACTCGTCGACGACGACCACCGTCTTCGAGAGGCTGAGCATCCCCAGGCCCCAAAGCGCGTGCATGACCTTCTTCGCGTGTCCCGGAAACTGCTTCCGGATCGAGACGATCACGCAGTTGTGGAAGGCGCCCGCGACGGGGAGGTCGTAGTCGACGATCTCGGGGATGGTCATCCGCACCGCCGGGAGGAAGATCCGCTCGGTCGCCTTGCCGAGCCAGGCGTCCTCCGCCGGAGGCGGGCCGACGACGATCGACGGGTACACGGCGTCGCGGCGCATGGTCATGCAGGTGAGGTGGAAGATCGGAAAGGGCTCGGGCGGCGAGTAGTAGCCCGTGTGGTCGCCGAACGGCCCCTCGGTGCCGAGCTCCCCTTTCTCGATGTAGCCCTCGAGCACGATCTCGGCGTCGGCCGGAACCTCGAGGTCGACGGTCTTCGCCTTCACGAGCTCGACCGGGGCGCCGCGCAGGAAGCCCGCGAGCATGAACTCGTCGATGTGCTTGGGAAGCGGCGCGCTCGCGGCGTAGGTGGTCACCGGGTCGCAGCCGAGCGCGACGGCGACGTCGAGCCGGTCGCCCATGCCGCGCCAGTCGGCCGCGCCGTCCTTGTGGATCTGCCAGTGCATGAACGTCGTCCGCGCGTCGATCTTCTGCATGCGGTACATGCCGACGTTGCGGACGCCCGTG
>DASZKB010000180.1:0-4198 GCA_035947475.1 Gaiellaceae bacterium
CCTCGGCGAGGTCGACCGCGTCTTGCGGCGTTCCGAGAATCGGGACGCCTTCGGCCTCGAGCTCGCGCGCGAGCTTGAGCGGCGTCTGGCCGCCGAACTGGACGAGCACACCGGCCGGCTCCTCGCGCGCGCAGATCTCCAGGACCTCCTCGGCGCGGAGAGGCTCGAAGTAGAGGCGGTCGGAGGTGTCGTAATCGGTCGAGACCGTCTCGGGGTTGCAGTTGACCATCACCGTCCCGTAGCCGAGGTCGCGGAACGTCTGCGCGGCGTGGACGCAGCAGTAGTCGAACTCGATCCCCTGCCCGATCCGGTTCGGCCCCGACCCGAGGATGACGACGACGCGCCGTCCGCCCCCGACCGGGTCACTCGCCTCGCCCCAGGTCGAGTAGAGGTAGTTCGAGCGCGCGTCCACCTCGGCCGCGCACGAGTCGACCAGCCTGTACGCCGGGCGCACGCCCTCTGCACGGCGCCGCGACCGCGCCGCTTCCTCGGTCGTCCCGCAGCGCGCGGCGATCGCCTTGTCGGACCACCCCGCCCGCTTGATCCGAACCCAGTCGTTCGCGACGAGGTCATCGAGGGAGCGCACGGACGCGAGCGCCTCCCCCGCGCGCTCGATCTCGGCGCGAAACCAGGGGTGAACTCCCGCCGGCAGGTCGCCGAGCGTCTTCCACGGCGCCGCGCCCGCCGCGTCGAGCTCGCGCGAGCGGAGCGCCTTGAGGAGCGCTTCCGTGAACGTGCGGCCGATCCCCATCGCCTCGCCGACGGACTTCATCTGCGTCCCGAGCGTCTCGTCCGCGCCCGGGAACTTCTCGAACGCGAAGCGCGGCACCTTGACGACGACGTAGTCGAGCGTCGGCTCGAAGCTCGCCGGCGTCGTCCCCGTGAGGTCGTTCGGGATCTCGTCGAGCGTGTAGCCGACCGCCAGGCGCGCGGCCACCTTGGCGATGGGATAGCCGGTCGCCTTGCTCGCGAGAGCCGACGAGCGCGAGACGCGCGGGTTCATCTCGATCACGCGGAGCTCGCCGGTGTCGCGGTTCCTGGCGAACTGGATGTTCGACCCGCCGGTCTCGACGCCCACGGCGCGAATCACTGCCGCGGCCGCGTCGCGGAGCTCCTGGTACTCCTCGTCCGCAAGCGTCATCTGCGGCGCCACCGTCACCGAGTCGCCCGTGTGGACGCCCATGGGGTCGAGGTTCTCGATGGAGCAGACGACCACCACGTTGTCGCGCCGGTCACGCATGACCTCGAGCTCGAACTCGTCCCAGCCGAGGAGCGACTCCTCGACGAGCACCTGGCCGACCGGGCTCTCGTCGAGCGCTCGCTCGAGCAGCCGCTCGAGCTCTCCCTGCGAGCGCGCGACTCCGCCGCCGTGCCCGCCGAGGGTGAACGCGGGCCGAAGGATGACGGGGAAGGACAGGCGCTCCGGCGTCTCTTCGAGACGGGTAACGATGGTCGACTCGGGCACCCGCAGGCCGACCGCCCGCATCGTCTCGCGGAAGAGGCGCCGGTCCTCCGCGCGCCGGATCGTCTCGACCGTGGCCCCGATCAGCTCGATGCCCAGCTCGTCGAGCACCCCCTCGTCGGCGAGGCGTGCGGCCACGTTGAGCGCCGTCTGGCCGCCGAGCGTCGGGAGCAGCGCGTCGGGCCGCTCGCGCGCGAGGACGTCCGCGACGCTCTCCGGATCGAGCGGCTCGAGATAGGTGCGATCGGCGAAGCCCGGGTCGGTCATGATCGTCGCGGGATTCGAGTTGACGACGACCGTCCGGTAGCCCTCGGCCCGCAGGACCTTGAGCGCCTGGCTCCCGGAGTAGTCGAACTCGCACGCCTGGCCGATCACGATCGGCCCCGAGCCGATCAGGCAGATGGAACGGAGGTCAGGCCGCTTCGGCATAGCGGATCTCGTCGAGCCACCCTTCGATCAGCGGCCAGGCGTCGTGCGGACCGGGGCCGGCCTCGGGGTGGAACTGGAGCGAGCGGGCACCGTCGCTCGGGAACGCGAGCCCCTCGACCGTTCCGTCGTAGAGCGAGACGTGCGTGACCGCCGGCGCGTCGCCGCGGACCGCGAACCCGTGGTTCTGGCTCGTGACCAGCACGCGGTTGGTCTCAAGCTCGAGGACGGGGTGGTTCGACCCCCGGTGGCCGAAGGGGAGCTTGAACGTCTGGAGGCCGCACGCGAGCGCGAGGAGCTGATGGCCGAGACAGATCCCGAGGACGGGAACGCGCCCGAGCAGGCGCTCCACCGCAGCGACCTGGCGCGGGAGCGCAGCGGGGTCTCCGGGCCCGTTCGAGAGGACGACGCCGGCCGGCTGCCCGGCGAGGATGGTGGCCGCGTCCGTGTCGAACGGGTACACGGTCGCCTCCGTCCCCGCAGCGGCGAGCCGCATCAGGATCGAGCGCTTGCAGCCGTAGTCGAGCACCGCGACGGGCGTCGGGCCGCGAGCGAACCTGTACGGTCGTCGCGTCGAGACATCGGCGACGAGAGGGCGCCCCTCCATGCGCGGCTGCGCCCGAACGGCGCGGAGCACCTCCGCGATCGACGCGTCCCCCGCCACGGCCGCCGCGCGCAGCGCGCCCGCGTGACGGATGTGAAGGACGAGCGCGCGCGTGTCGACCTCCTCGAGCGCGACGACGCCCTGACCGCTCAGCCAGTCCGTCCACTCGGCTCCCCCCGCGCGCCGCATGAGCACGGCGGCAGCGTGCGCGCGGCTCGACTGCGAGCGCTCGGGAGAGACGCCGTAGTTCCCCACCATCGCGGCGGTGAAGCAGACGAGCTGCTCGGCGTAGCTCGGGTCGGTGACGACCTCCTGGTAGCCGGTCATCGCGGTCGTGAAGACCGCCTCGCCGAACGCGATGCCGGGCGCGCCGACGGAGCGGCCGCGAAAGACGGCGCCGTCCTCGAGGACGAGAAAGCCGGTCACCCGCCGGCTCCGTAGACGACGCGGCCGTCGGCGATGGTCATCTCGACTTTCCCGCGCAGCGTCTCGCCGAGAAGCCACGAGTTCGCCGACTTCGAGCGGAAGGAGCGCTCGTCGACGCGCCACGTGGCCGCGAGGTCGAGGAGGACGAGGTTGGCGCGCGCGCCGACCGCGACGCGGGGCGGCTCGAGCCCGTAGATCCGCGCCGGCCCCGCGCTCATCCGCTCGAGGAGCGTCGCGAGGGGGATGACGCCCGGCTCGACTAGCCGCGTGTAGAGGACGGAGAACGCCGTCTCGAGGCCGGTCACGCCGAACGGGGCCGCCTCGAAAGGAACCTCCTTCTCGTGAAGCGCGTGCGGAGCGTGGTCGGTGGCGACTGCCGCGATCGTCCCCTCTCTGAGCGCTTCGACGAGCGCGCGCCGATCCTCGTCGGCGCGGACGGGCGGGTTCATCTTCACGTTCGGGTCGAGGCCGCGCACCGCCTCGTCGGTGAGGCAAAGATGGTGCGGCGTCACCTCCGCGCTCGCGGCCACGCCTTCCGCCTGGGCGCGGCGGAGCTCGTCGACGGACTCGCGGGCCGACAGATGGAGCAGGTGAACGCGCTCGCCCTCGTAGGCGGCGAGCGCGAGGTCGCGCGCGACGGCGACGCTCTCGGCGACCGATGGGTAGCCGCCGAACCCGAGCTCCGCGGAGACCGCTCCCTCGTGCATGTGACCCCCGCGCGAGAGCGACGGCTCCTCGCAGTGGAGCGCGAGCGGGCGCTCGGCGATGCGGTTGTACTGGAGAGCGCGCCGCATGAGCCCCGGCGCCGCGACGGGACGGCCGTCGTCGGTGAACCCCGCCGCCCCGCTCTCGGCGAGCTCCACCATCTCGGCCAGCTCGGCGCCCTCCTGCCCCTTCGTGATCGCAGCGAGGAACCCGACCGGGACGACGGCCTCCGCCCGCGCGCGCTCGACGAGCGCCTCGAGGACGGCGGCGGAGTCGACGACGGGCTCGGTGTTCGGCATCGCGAGGACGGCGCAGTAGCCGCCGCGAGCGGCGGCGGCCGTCCCCGACGCGAAGTCCTCCTCGTCCTCTCGCCCCGGAGTGCGAAGGTGCGCGTGCGAGTCGACGAACGCCGGAGCGAGCACGAGCCCGGGCCGCGCCGCCGTCCCCGGCTCGAGCCGCGAGACGACACCGTTCTCGACCGTGACGTCGAGCACCTCGTCGATACCCCGACCCGGATCGACCACCCGCGCGCCGCGGACGACGAGGACTTCGCGTCGGGGACGGCCGCCGCCGCT
>DASZKB010000181.1:0-9914 GCA_035947475.1 Gaiellaceae bacterium
AGAAGTCGGGTCGAGTTCCCCTCTGGCGTTTGCTATCGGCGATGAGCGTGAACTGGCTCACGACGAGCGCCTCGCCGCGGACGTCTTGCAGGCTCAGGTCGAAGCGCCCGTCGTCGTTCTCGAAGATCCGAAGGCGCGCAATCCGACCGGCGAGGCGGCGGGCCGTCTCCTCGCCGTCGTCCGCCGCCACCCCGAGGAGAACGCAGAGGCCGCGGCCGATGTCGCCGACCGTGTCCGTGCCGACCAGAACGCGCGCTCTACGCACGCGCTGGATGACCGCGCGCACCTAGCCGGCGTCGAGCGCGTCAGCGAGCGCCTGCTCGTAGTCCTTGCTCTGCGGGCGGAAGAAACGGGCCAGGCGGTAGTGCGGAAGCGCTTCGCGTCGCCGCCCCTGCTTCTCCAGGCAGCGGCCGAGCGCGAAGTGAGCGTAGTGGTCGACGGGCTTCAGCTCGAGGATCGCGCGAAACTCCCTCTCGGCGTCGGAGAAGCGCCTGATCCGGAAGTACGCGATCCCGAGCGCCTCGCGGATGGACGCCTTGGCCGGTTCGCGGCGCTTCGCCTTCTCGAGCGCGACCGTCGCCTGGGCGTTCATGCCGCGGTCGAGGTGCTGGCGGCCCTGCTGGAAGAGGTTGTAGGTCTCGCTCATCCCCACCTCGAAAGATACGGGAAGTTGTGCGCGATCACGTCCTCCGGCCGCGTTATGTCGCGCGTCGGGCCGAGCTCGAGCGCGACGATGCGCTCGCCGGTGTCGATCGCGCCCTGAAACGCGTCGGCGAGCTCGAACGGCGGCCCCGGGACGGACGCGAGCGAGTCCACCAGCCCGTCCGCGAAGAACCAGAGCGGCGCGGCGACGAGCGGGCGCGGTCCGGGCGCAGGCTTCGGGACGACCTGGACGACCCGTCCGTCGTCGACCGCGACGGGATACCGCTTCGGAAGGTCCGCCGGCCGGACCTCGCGGACACCGAGGCCTCCCGGCGCCCGCGCCTCGAGGAACCCGGCGGACGCCGTCCCGAGGTCGCCCGCCCGGTAGACCGTGTCGGCGGCGGTGACGAGAAGGGGCGGCCGCGCTCCGGCGGCAAGCGCGCGGGAAAGGGCGTCGGCCGGCCCCAGGGGTTCCGGCTGGTGCGCGTACCTCACGTCGAGGCCGAACGGCGCGCCGTCGCCGACGAGGTCCTCGATCTGCTCGGCGAGGTGCCCGACCACGACGGTCGCGACGGACGTCCCGGCCGCGCGCAGCTCGTGGAGCAGCGTCGCGATCACCGGCTTGCCCGCGATCGGAAGGACCGGCTTCGCCCACCGCTCCGTGAGCGGCCGCATGCGCACGCCCTCGCCGGCCGCCATGACGACAGCCTCCACGTCGGTCGGGACCCTATCGTTGGCGTTCGGTGAGATCGGCCCTCGCGCTCGCCGCTTCCGTCGCAAGCGGCGTCCTCCTCTGGGTCTCCGCGCCCCCCGTCGGCGCCGGGTGGATCGCGTGGATCGCCCTCGTCCCGGCTGCCGTCGTCGCCCTGCGCGCGCCCGAGACGCGGGCGGCCCGGCTAGCGGTGCCGCTCGCCTACGCCGTCTACCTCGAGCTGCTCATCATCCCGGCGCTCCCCTTCGGCGTCGCCGACAGGCAGTGGGGCGACCCCCTCCTCCCCGTCCTCGTCGGGGACTCGCCAGTGCTCGCCGCCGCGCTCGTCGGCATTCCGCTTCTCGCGCTCGCGCTCTACGTGCTTCGGTTCCCGCACCTCGTCGCCGTCCCTGTCGTCGCGACGGCGCTGGTCCTCGCGCCGCTCGCTTGGACGGCGCTCGACCTCGTCCGCGCCAAGTTCGATCCCAGCGGGCTGTGGGGCCCGCTGTTTCTCTCGCAGCACGACACCTCGGCCGCCCGGATCGGGGAGCTCGGGGGGCCGTGGCTCATCACGTTCGCGATCGTGGCCGTGAACTACGCCGTCGCTCTGACGCTCGTGCGCGGTGCCGTCGCGGCGCGCCCGGCCGCGGCGGTCGTCGCGCTGGTCGCGCTCGCTCCGGCGGCGGCAGACGAAAGAGACACGATCCGGGTCGCCGCCGTCCAACCCGGCTACGACACGTCGGAGTTCGAGCGGCCGGTTCTCCGGCATTTCGGGGAGGACGATCAGCTCGCCGGCCTCGACATGGTCGAGGACCTCGCGCCGCTCACACGCTCCGCGGCGCGCCGTGGCGCCGAGATCGTCGTCTGGCCGGAGGCCGCGATCTGGGTCGACCCCGCCCGGACGCTTCCGGGCGTCTCGATCCGCCACCTTCTCGCCGGGACCGACGTCCGGCTCGTCGTTCCCTACTTCGTTCGCGCGGACGCCGCCGGCGCCGCGCTCATCGTGGCCGGCGGCGGACGGCGCTGGTCGCGACCGCAGCCGAAGCAGCGGCCGATGTGGTTCCTCGGTGAGGAAGGGCGCAACGCCGCGGCTCCGCGCCCCGCCGCCGGTCAGGATCTTCTGATCGGGACGATGCTCGGCGTCGACAACCAGGACCCCGGTATCGCCCGCGAGCTGGTCGCCGCGGGCGCCGACGTCCTCGCGTCCAGCACCCACGACTGGAAGGAGCTCGCGCCGGAACAGCGCGCCTACTCGCAGCTCCATGCCACCGCGCTCGCCGTCCCGGTTGTGCGGGCCGACTGGCGCTACGGCTCGACGATCTTCGACGCCGGCGGCCGCGAGGTCGCCGACGCGGGTGCGGACAAGCGGCGGACCGTCGTCGTCGCGGACGTCGCTCTCGCGGGGAGCGACACCCCGTACGCGCGGATCGGAGACACGCTCGGATGGATCGCCGCCGCGGCCGCGCTGGGGGCCGTGGTCGCGCGTCTCGCGCGTTCGCTCGTCAGGCGGCGAGCGAGCGAAGGCTGAGCGCGCCGCGAACGCGGCTCGCGAGGGAGAGCTGCCCCCTGAGCCCGCGCCGAACCCGCCCGAGCTCCCGGCGCGTGCGGCGGGCGGCCCGCTCCCCGGTCGCCGGCGGGGCGAACCGAGCCGCGTTCACCTGCCCGACGAACGGGCGCGCGTCGACGCCGAACCTTCGCTGGACGAGATCGCCGAGCTCGCCGAGCGTCGCGCTGGCGGGAACGGGCACGCGCTGGTCGAGCAGGAAGCCGACGAGGTCGCGCCGGCACGCCGTGGCGAGCGCGCGCGGGTCTCGCCGGGCGAGCCGGAGGCCGCGGTAGAGCGCCTTGCCGGCGACGACTGCGACGACGGCGAGCGCCAGGATGAGAAGAACCGGGACGAGGACGGTCCGCCCAGCGTCTGCCGCGCCACCCCCGCCGCCCCCGCGCGATCCCGCAGCCGGGAAGGGATCGCGCGCCTCCAGCGCTCCCTGCCCGGGCCCGTCCACGCCCTGGAGGTCGAGGTAGTCCATGAGCTCGCTTCGGAAGCCGAGCGCCGCGGCGGCCCGAGGGTCGAAATCGGGCGAGGCCACGGAGTACGGCGCGCTCAGGACGCCGCGGCCGGGGGTGGGGTCGAACGGAAGCCACCCGTGCCCCGGGAAGTACACCTCGACCCAGGTGTGCGCGTTCCGGTCGGTCACCGTCCACTCGCCCTTCTCGTCGGAGTAGTCGCCGCTCGTGAACCCGGCGGCGACGCGGGCGGGGACGCCGAGGAACCGGAGCATGAGCGCCATCGCCCCGGCGAAGTTCTGGCAGTAGCCCTGCTTCGACTCCGTCACGAAGAAGGGCAGCGGCGCCGTCGTCCCGAACGACCGCGGGGTCTCGTTGTAGAGGAAGTCCCCGCCGCCGCGGAACCACGCCTCGAGGGCGGCGGCGACCTCGTACGGCGACTCGGCCCCACGGACCGCGCGCCGGGCCTCCCGGTAGAGGGCGGCGTGGTCCTGGATCGTCCCGAAACGGTTGCCGAGAACCGCTCGCATCTGCATCTCGCGCCCCGGGGCGCCGAAGGACGGCGCCTCGATCCCAGGAAGGATCTCGAGGTAGCGAGAGAGGGACTCCGGGTACTCGGCGGGAAGCCGCGCGAGAGCCCTGGCCCGCAGCCGCGGCACGTAGCTCCACACGCTGTAGCGCTGGCCGCGCGAGAGCCCCTGCGGGAGGAGGACGACGCCGTTGTCGGCCACCTGCGCGGGCGCGCTCGCGCCCGGCTCCCACTTGACCGGCTGCGCCGACCCGATCAGATGGTTGTCCTCGAGGGCCTCGACGGTGACGTCCTGCCGCACCCAGCCGTCCTCGTTGCGGGCCTCGCGCGGCAGCATCGCGTCGAGCTCGTTGACCTCGACCGCTTCCGCCGGAGACGGGTCGCTGAGCTCGAGGCTCTCGTCCCAGGTCCAGCCGTTGTACTCGTCGAGCGTCGTCGCGCGCCAGTAGAGCGAGCGTGACGTGGAAGGGACGCGCACCTTGAGGACGACGGTCGGCTCCTTCGGAAACACGATCCCGTCGTAGTTCGACTCCCACACGTAGCGCACGCTCACCGGAGGGGAAGGACGGTCGTAGAGGTCCCACTGCTCCCACTGGAGGAACGCCGGCTTCGCGACCGCGTCGCTCGTGGCGGCGAGCAGCGCCGCGACGACAAGCACGGTCCCGAACACGGCCGCCTGCGCCGCCCCGCGAAGCTGCTCGCGCCCGAGGACGAAGAGGAACGCGAGGAACGCGACGAGCGTCGCCGCCCCCGTCACGAGCGGCCGCGCGCCCGGCACCCAGGTCGCCGCCATCGTCGCCGGCCAGGCGACGCCGACGAGGAGCGTCGAGGCCGCCGCCAGCGGACGGCGCGCGGCAACGAGCACGCCGGTGGCCGTCGCGAACCCGAAGACGGCGAGAAGGACAAGCCCGCCCATCTGCCAGTGGGCGACGGCGTCGAACGGGATCCGCACCTCGTAGAAGTCGCGGAAGCCGTCGCGGACGGCAGCGAGCAGGGGGCCGACGAAGTCGTGCTCGCCGTCGAAGGGACGCGCGTCAGTGAGCGGGATCCCGAACGCCGACGACGCCGCTCCCACGGTGAGCGCGGCGAACGCGAGCGCCCGAACCGCCAGGCGTCGAACGAACCCGACGACGAGCGTCGCGGCAAGCGCCAGGGCGAGCATCGGAAGCGCCTCGCTTCCGCGCGGGGCGGGCTCGGCGACCGCGAGCCAGGCGGGGGTGATGAGCGCCGCAGCGAGCGCGAAGAGAACGAGCGTCCTAGCCAACCGCGGCCTCCACGACGTCGCCGCTGAGCGCGCGCCGCAGGTCGTCGCCCCGCCGCACCACCGCGATCGGGATGCCCGCCCGGCGCAGGCGAACGAGCTGCGCGGACGCGTCGGCGGGAAGGGAGGCGCCCGGGTCCTGGAAGCTGACCGGGTCGACGTAGACGAGTGAGACGCCGTGGCGCGCGAGCGTCCTCTGGAGGAGCCGGTCGGCGAGCCGTGGCGTCAGCACGGCGGTGACGACGGCGAGCTCGAGCGCGCGGGCGGCCGGTCCCGTCTCGTTCGCGAGCATCGTGGAGACGGGCA
Source organism: Gaiellaceae bacterium (assembly GCA_035947475.1). Taxonomy (GTDB): domain Bacteria; phylum Actinomycetota; class Thermoleophilia; order Gaiellales; family Gaiellaceae; genus DASZKB01. The sequence goes on from DASZKB010000181.1 coordinate 5,437, forward strand.
TCGCGCCGTCCGGCTCGACGGCGGCGAGCTGTTCGAGCGCGAGCTTCCACTCGCCGTCGAAGCTGTGCACGGGCTGGTAGACGGGCCTCCGGGAGCTGACCACGAGCGAGGCCCGGCGTCCCCGCCGGGCGTGCGCCTGGAGGAGCGAGCCGGCGACCTGCACCTCGAGCTCGAAGCTCGTGTCCGGGGGATCGCCCGCGACGACGCTCGCGTCGGCGTCCAGGAGCACGGCGACCTCGTCGCGGGGAGCGTCCTCGAGCTCCTTGACCATGAGTTGCGCGCGCCGCGCGGTCGACGGCCAATGGACGCGCCGGAGCGACTCGCCCTGCTCGTACTCCCTGACGCTGTGAAGCTCGAACCCGCTCGAGCGCCGAAGAAGAAGCCGCCGGCCGTCCGGCGCCCGCGAGCCCGACTCGGAGAAGAGGACGTCGAGATCGACGAGGCGCGGGTACACGAGGAGCGACTCGCCGGCCGGGAGCTGGATCTCCACGCGCTCGAGCGCGAACGGATCCTCGATCACGACCTCCGCCGATTCGATCGGATACCGCCCGCGGGGGACGCGCGGAAGAACGTAGGAACCGCGAAGCTCGCCCTCGCGGGCGCGCCGAAGCGGCGTCTCGCGCCCGCCGAGCCGCGCGATCTTCTCGCTCACGACGAAGCCGGTGGGCGGCGTGCTCCCCTCGACGCGGACGACCACCTCGACCGGCACGTCGTCTCCCGCCACGCGCTCGCCGCCCGGAACGAGGCGGTGGAACGTGACCGGCCGGCGGAGGAACCGGACCCACAGCGCCCCCGCCACGACGGCTAGGACGAGGCCGAGCGCGACGGGGTAGAGAACGGGCGAGCCAAACGCCCACGCGGCGAGGTACGAGAAGCCGCCGAGGGCGAGGACGGACCGGCCGCGGTCGGTGAGCAACGCGGGCTCTAGACGGGGACGGGCGTCCGCTCGATCACGTCACCGACGAGCCCGGCGGCGTCGAGCGAGGACGCGCGCGCCTCGGGGGCGAGGATCAGCCGGTGCGCGAGGACGGACGGCGCGACCGCCTTGACGTCGTCTGGAACGAGATAGTCCCGCCCGGCCAGAAGGGCGCGGGCCTTCGCCACCCGGAGGAGCGCGATGCCGGCGCGCGGGCTGGCGCCGAGGTAGAGCCGGTTGTCCGCGCGCGTCTGGCGCATGATCGCGACGACGTAGCGGTTCAGGCTCTCCTCGACGTAGACGGAGCGGACGTCGTCGATCGCGCCCAGGACCTCCTGCGCGCTCGCGACGGGAGCGAGGGCCTCGAGCGGGTCGGAGAGCGTCTGCTCGGTCAGCATCCTCGCCTCGGCGGCGAGCGGCGGGTAACCGATCGCGATCCGCATCGTGAAGCGGTCGAGCTCGGCCTCCGGAAGCGGGTACGTTCCCTCGTACTCGATCGGGTTCTGCGTCGCCATCACCATGAAAGGCGGCGAGAGCTCGTAAGAGACGCCGTCGATCGTGACCTGCTGCTCCTGCATGCACTCGAGCAGAGCCGCCTGCGTCTTCGGCGAGGCGCGGTTGATCTCATCGACGAGGAGGATGTTCGCGAACACCGGCCCGGGCCTGAACTCGAACTCGTTCGAGCGCTGGTTGTAGACGTTCACCCCGGTGACGTCGGACGGGAGCAAGTCGGGCGTGAACTGGAGCCGCGAGAACGAGCAGTCGACCGAGCGCGCGAGCGCCTTCGCGAGCGTGGTCTTCCCGACGCCCGGGAAGTCCTCGATGATCAGATGCCCCTCGCTCAGGAGGCAGAGGACGGAGAGCTCGAGCGTCTCCTCGGGCGCGTGGATGACGCGCCGGAGGTTGGCGATCACGCGCTGCGCGACCTGGGCCGAGCGCTCGGTTCCGATCTGGTGCTCGATTCCGACGATTTGCTCGTCCATCACCCTCCCCCGAGGAGCGCCGCGACCTCGTCGAGGATATCCGCCGCGATCGCCTCCTTGCTCGCCCTCGCGATCGCGCGCTCTCCGCGCGGCGAGATGAGGACGACCTCGTTCTCTTTCGATTCGAACCCGATGTCGGTCCGTGATACGTCGTTGAAGACGAAAACGGTTCCGCCCTTGCGCGCGAGCTTCTCGCGCGCGCGCACGAGCCCGGCCTCGCCCTCGTCGGCGGCGAAGCCGACGAGGACCTGGCCGTTCCGGCGCCGTCGTCCGAGCGCGGCGAGGACGTCGTCGGTCGGCTCGAGCGTCACGCTCCACGGCTCGTCGCCCTTGGGGCGCTTCCCCTCCCGGCGTTCACTCGGCCGATAGTCCGACACGGCGGCGGCCATGAGGACGACGTCGGCGTCCGCGCGCGCAAGCGCCTCGCGCTCGAGATCGGCCGCCGTCGGCGTCTCGACCACGTCGACCCCGGACGGCGACGGGACGGCGAGGTTCGCGGCGAGGAGCGTGACGTCCGCGCCCCGCGCGGCGGCCTCGCGCGCAAGGGCGACGCCCATCCGGCCGGACGAGCGGTTCCCGACGAACCGGACCGAGTCGAGCGGCTCTCGCGTCCCCCCGGCCGTCACGAGGACGCGCTTTCCGCGGAGCCCACCCGCGCTGCGGCGCCCGAGGAGCTCGAGGCCGCGCGCGAAGATCTCCTCGGGCTCGCTCATGCGCCCCGTCCCCTCCTCGCCCTCCGCGAGCTCCCCGAAGGCCGGGCCTATGAGCTCGACGCCCCGCTCGCGGAGTCGAGCGGCGTTCTCCTGCGTCGCCGGGTGCTCCCACATACGCGCGTTCATCGCCGGGGCGGCCAGCACCGGCCCGCGGAACGCCAGCGCCGTCTGCGTGAGGACGTTGTCCGCGAGCCCGTGGGCGAGCTTGGCGAGCGTGTTCGCAGAGAGCGGCGCGATCACCAGGAGATCGGCGGCGAGAAGGTGCGGATAGAGATCGCGTGGTGCTTCCCGGCGCGCGAGCGCCTCGAAGGTGTGGCGCGTGACGAAGCGCTCGGCGTCGGCGGTCAGGAGCGGGACGACCTCGTCACCCGCCCTGACGACCAGGCGGGTCAGCTCGCACGCCTTGTACGCGGCGATGCCGCCGGTCACGCCGAGAAGGACGCGAGCCACGCGCGCCTCGGTCCCCTACCGGTACGAGTAAGAGATCATGCCCTCGGAGATCTCCTCGAGGGCCATCGTGAGGTAGTTCTTCGAGCGGGACTCGACCAGCGGAGGCGGAAAGTCGTCGAACGTGCCCTCGCCGAGCTGGTGGTGGTAGTTGTTGATCTGGCGAGCGCGCTTCGCGGCCACGATCACGAGCGCGTAGCGCGAGTCGACGTTCTTCAATAGGTCGTCGATGCGGGGATACATCATGTCGCAGGCAGTCTACCTGTCTCGCGGTTCACGACCTCCTCGAGCTCGGCGACCGCTCGATCGAGGTCGTCGTTCACGATCACGTAGTCGAACTCGTGTGCGACGCGCCGCTGCTCGCGCGCCAGCGCGAGGCGCTCGTCGATCTCACCCGCGCTCTCCGTCGCTCGCACGCGGAGCCTCCGCTCCAGCTCGTCGAGCGGCGCGTCCACGAAGATCGTGACGCTTCCCTCTACGCGGTCGCGCACGGTCGCGGCGCCGTGGAGCTCGAGCTCGAGAAGGCACGCGTGGCCCTTGGCGGCGATGCGGTCGATCTCCGAGAGAAGCGTCCCGGAGCGCTGGCCCCAGGGGAACGTCACGTACTCGAGGAACTCGCCTGCCGCGAGCCGGCGGTCGAACTCCTCGTCCGTGAGGAAGTAGTACTCGCGTCCGTCGACCTCCCCGGGTCGCCGCGGACGCGTCGTCGCCGACACGGCGAGCTCGAGGTCCGGGCGGCTCCCGACGAGCGCCCGTATCAGCGTCCCCTTGCCCGCGCCCGACGGTCCGGTGACGACGAAGAGCCTCGGGGGCGCGGTCAGCGCCGGAGAAGGCCGACCAGCTCGGCCCGCTGGCGCTCCGACAGCCCGCCGACCGTCTTCGACTGGCTGATCCGGCACTGGTTGAGGAAGCGCGCCGCCTTCACCCGGCCGAGCTTCGGGACGGCCATCAAGATGTCGAACACCTTCGCCGTCTCAACCCAGTCGGGCGGGCGGCGGAGCACATCCTCGACCCGGACCGATCCTGCCTTGAGATCCCTCTTCAGCTGGGCCCTCTTGACGCGGATCTCGTTGGCCCTCCGAAGCGCCTCCATGCGCTGGTCGAGCGACCTGACCGGCGCCTGGAGCTGCGTCTTCGTGCCCTGCATGGCGCGCCATTCTAACAGCGGCCCCAGGGCGATCAAGTTTCAGATTTTTCCTGCTAGTGCAACGGTTTTCGCGGCTTTGTCGCCACGTTTGGCAACGATTCGGAGGTGGGCGACGCCGACCGCGTCCCCCGGGTGCGCGTAGCCGCTGGCGCCCGCTTCCTGCCCGAGCTCGGCGCGCACGCGCGCGGGCGCGCCGGGGTCGGCGAAGAGGATCGTCCCGAGCGCGACAGCGGCGGCTCCCGCGGCCAGGAGGTCGAGCGCGTGCCGGCCGG
>DASZKB010000182.1:0-7347 GCA_035947475.1 Gaiellaceae bacterium
CGCGGTCGGGCGCGGCGGCGCGGCGGCAACCGTGGATCCGCTCGGGACGCAGGCCGCGATCCAGGTCCTGCGCCGGGGCGGCAACGCCGTCGACGCGGCGGTGGCCGCCGCGGCCACGCTCGGCGTCACCGAGCCGTACTCGTGCGGCATCGGGGGCGGCGGCTTCTTCGTCATCTACCGGGCGGCCGACCGGAAGGTCTTCACCATCGACCACCGCGAGAAGGCGCCGGCGGCGATGCGGCCGGACAGCTTCATCGACCCCGCGACCGGCAACCCGATGCCGTTCGCCCAGGCGGTCACGAGCGGCCTGAGCGCGGGCGTGCCGGGAACGCTCGCGGGGTGGCAAAGAGCGCTCGACCGCTTCGGCAGCATGCCGCTCTCGGCGCTCCTCCAACCGGCGATCCGCGTCGCGGAGCAGGGGTTCGTCGTCGACCAGATCTTCTTCAACCAGACGCTCGAGAACCGTGACCGCTTCCGCGACTTCACCACCACGCGCGCCGTCTTCCTGACCCCGGCCGGTGAGCCGTACCCCGTCGGCACGGTGTTCCGGAACCCGCAGCTCGCGGACACCTACAGGCAGATCGCGCGGAACGGGATCGACTACTTCTACGACGGGCCGGTCGCGGACGCGATCGTCGACTCGGTGCAGCGCCCGCCCGTCACGCCCGGAGCGACGAGGGTGGTACGGCCGGGCCTCATGACGAGAGCGGACTTGGAGGCCTACCGCGCGCCGTTCCGGCCGCCCGCCGTGGTGACGTACCGCGGGCTCGAGATGAACGGGATGGGCCCGCCGTCGAGCGGCGGCTCGACGATCGGCGAGGCCCTGAACATCCTCGAGGGCTACAACCCGCTCGGCGCGACGAGGACCGAGGCGTACCACCGGTTCATCGAGGCCTCGGCGCTCTCGTTCGCCGATCGCAACGTCTTCCTCGGCGACGCCGACTACCTCGACATCCCGCTCGAGGGCCTCCTCGACGACGCGTACGCGGCCGAGCGGCGCACGCTGATCGGTGCGACCGCGTCCCCGAAGCCGCGCCCGGCGGGGAACCCGTGGCCCTACCAGACCGGCGCGCCCACGGCGGTGCGCCAGACCGAGGGCGGCTCGACGACCCACCTCACGGTGTCCGACAAGTGGGGGAACGTCGTGAGCTACACGTTCACGATCGAGTCGATCGGCGGCAACGGCATCGTCGCCGGGAACCGCGGCTTCCTCCTGAACAACGAGCTCACCGACTTCGACTTCACGCCCGGGCTGGCGAACTCGCCGGCGGGCGGGAAGCGGCCGCGCTCGAGCATGAGCCCGACGATCATGGTGTCCGCGAACGACGACCGTCCGCGGCTCGCGCTCGGGTCCCCGGGCGGCGCGCGCATCATCACCGCCGTCCTGCAGGTGCTCCTCCACCGCATCGACCTCGGGATGACGCTCCCCGAAGCCGTCGCGGCGCCGCGGATCTCGAACCGAAACGGCGCCAACACGGACGCCGAGCCCGCCTTCCTCGCGACGCCCGAGGCAGCGGCGCTTCAGCTCCTGGGACACCGCTTCGTGAACTTCGCCGAGATCGGGGCCGTGACCGGGATCGAGTTCTTCCGACCGACGGCCGTGCCGCAGGTTCAGGCCGCCGCCGAGCCGGTGCGACGCGGCGGCGGGAACGCCCAGGTCGCGCCCGCGGGCACCGCTCGCGCCTGCGTGCTCGGGACGACGCCGCGAAGGCTCCGAGAGGGAGTCCGGACGACGATCAGGCTCACGCTTCGCCGCGCGCTCGGCATGCCGACGCCGTCCGGGACGCGGATCGTCGCGCGGGGCGCGGGCGTGAACCGCACCGTCCGCACGAACGCGCGCGGGATCGCTCGCGTCACCTTGCGACCGAGACGCGCCGGGGCCGTGATCCTGCGGGCCCCGAGCCTCGGGCGTTGCACCGCGCGCCTCGCCGTCCGCGCGGCGCCGGTCGCGCCGCCCGTTCGGCTGACCGGGTCGAAGCGCTAGGCCGCCGCGGCCGCCTGGAGCTCGCGCCGGAGCTCCTTGATCTCGTCGCGGAGCTTGGCCGCGTACTCGAAGCGGAGCTCCTCGGCGGCGGCGCGCATCTCCTCCTCGAGCGTGGCGACGAGCTTCTCGAGCTCGTCCGGGCTCATCCCCTCCACCTCGCGGCCGCGCCGGCGCTTGCCGGGCACGTGCGGCGCCTCGAGCGCGAGGAACTCCGCGATGTCCGAGACGCCCTTGACGATCGACTCGGGCGTGATCCCGTGCTCCTCGTTGTAGCGGAGCTGGATGTCGCGCCGCCGGTTCGTCTCGTCGATCGCGCCCTTGATCGCCTCGGTCAGCTTGTCGGCGTAGAGGAGCACCTTGCCGTTGACGTTCCGGGCGGCGCGGCCGATCGTCTGAATGAGCGCCGTCTGACCGCGCAGGAACCCCTCCTTGTCGGCGTCGAGGATGGCGACGAGCGAGACCTCGGGAAGGTCGAGGCCCTCTCGGAGCAGGTTCACGCCGACGAGCACGTCGTACTCCCCGAGCCGTAGCTCTCGCACGATCTTGATGCGCTCGAGCGTGTCGATCTCGGAGTGGAGGTAGCGCGCCTTCACGCCCGACTCGAGCAGGTAGTCGGTCAGGTCCTCCGCCATCTTCTTCGTCAGCGTCGTGACGAGGACGCGCTCGCCCGCCTCCTCCCGGTGGCGGATCTCGTTCAGGAGATCGTCGATCTGGTTCCTCGTCGGACGGAGCTCGACCTCGGGATCGACGACGCCCGTCGGCCGGATGATCTGCTCGGCCACCCGCATCGCGTGACGGAGCTCGAAGGGCCCCGGCGTCGCCGAGACGAAGACGAGCTGAGGCACGTTCTCGAGGAACTCGTCGAAGCGAAGGGGCCGGTTGTCGAGCGCGGACGGAAGGCGGAAGCCGTACCGGACGAGCGTCTCCTTCCGCGAGCGGTCGCCCTCGTACATCCCGCCGAGCTGCGGGACCGTTTGGTGAGACTCGTCGATGAAGCAGATGAAGTCGTCGGGGAAGTAGTCGAGAAGCGTGTGAGGCGGCGTCCCGGCGGCGCGGCCGTCGAGGATGCGCGAGTAGTTCTCGATCCCGTTGCAGTAGCCGAGCTCCTGCAGCATCTCGATGTCGTACTCGGTCCGCTGCCGGAGCCGGTGGGCCTCGAGCAGCTTCCCCTCCGACTCGAAGAGCTTCACCTGCTCCTCGAGCTCGTGGCGGATCTCGTCGACCGAGCGCTCGATCGTGGTCCGGTCGGTGACGTACTGCGTCGCCGGGAAGACGGCGAGGTGCTCGAGGCGCGCGTAGATCTCGCCGCTCAGGGGGTCGAAGTGGGTGATCTGCTCGACCTCGTCGCCGAAGAAGGAGATCCGGTAGGCCGACTCCATGGCGGCCGGCTGCACCTCGACGACGTCGCCGCGCACGCGGAAGCGGCCGCGCCCCAGAAACGCGTCGTTGCGCTGGTACTGGATGTCGACGAGCTTGCGGAGGACGAGGTCGCGATCGATCTCCTGGCCGACGTGGAGGAGCACCGTCTTCTCGGCGTACTCGCCCGGCGACCCGATCCCGTAGATGCAGGACACCGAGGCGACGATCACGACGTCGCGCCGGGTCAAAAGCGCCGCCGTGGCGGCGTGCCGGAGACGGTCGATGTCGTCGTTGATCGAGGCGTCCTTCTCGATGTAGAGGTCGGCCTGCGGGACGTACGCCTCCGGCTGGTAGTAGTCGTAGTAGGAGACGAAGTACTCGACCGCATTGTCGGGCAGGAACTCGCGAAACTCGTTGCAGAGCTGCGCGGCGAGCGTCTTGTTGTGCGCGATCACGAGCGTCGGCTTGCGGACCTGCTCCGCGATCCACGCCATCGTGGCGGTCTTCCCGGTCCCCGTCGCGCCGAGGAGGGTCTGGTACCGGTCGCCGGCGTGGACGCCCTCCGACAGGGCGGCGATCGCCTGCGGCTGGTCGCCGGTCGGCTGATAGGCGCGCGACACGCGGAACTCGGGCATCGAGGCTCAATCGTAGCCTCGCGCCCGCCGATGCCCAACGCAGGATCTCCGAGCACGATGCGAACTTCCCTCTTACATTTACGTCCTACGATCGACGCCATGGCCGCTCCGAGGACGCTTCTTTCCGTGGTCCTAGCGCTTTTCGCGCTGGCGACGCTCGCCGCGCCCGCGGGCGCCCAGACGCGGCCGAACATCGTTCTCGTCCTCACCGACGACCAGCGCTGGGACACGCTCTCGGCGATGCCGACGGTGCAGAGCGAGCTCGTGAACAAGGGCGTGAACTTCTCGAACGGGTTCGTCGTCAACTCGCTCTGCTGCCCGAGCCGCGCGAGCCTCCTCACCGGCCAGTACTCGCATTCGACGGGCGTCTACGCGAACAAGGGCTCGCGGGGGTACCGGGCGTTCCGGGAGAGCTCGACGATCGCTACGTGGCTCCAGATGGCGGGGTACACCACCGGCTACGTCGGCAAGTACCTGAACGGCTACCGCGGCCCGCACGTCCCGCCCGGCTGGAGCCGCTGGATCGCCTTCCAGGGGGCCGGCTTCTTCAACTACACGCTCAACGTCAACGGCATGCCGGTCTGGCACGGAAGCGCAGCGGAGAACTACTCCACCGACGTCCTCGCCGGCGAGGCGGCGTCCTTCATCGAGCAGGCGCCCGGGCCCTTCTTCCTCACCTTCGCGCCCTTCGCGCCGCACGGCCCCGCGACGCCCGCCCCCCGCCACCAGAACGCGTTCGGTGGACTCGATCCCTGGCGGCCGCCGAGCTACAACGAGCCGGACGTCTCGGACAAGCCCGAGTGGGTCCGGACGCTGCCGCAGATGGCTCCCGAGCGGCAGACGCTCGTCGACAATTTCCGGCGCAGCCAGCTCCGCTCCCTGCTCGCGGTCGACGAGGCCGTCAAGACGATCCTCGGCACGCTCGAGCGGACGGGGAAGCTCCGCGACACGCTCATCGTCTTCACCTCGGACAACGGGATGGCGTGGGGCGAGCACCGCCGCTCCCACAAGGAGGATCCGTACGAGGAGTCGATCCGCGTCCCGTTCGTCGTTCGCTACGACGCGCTCGGCCTCCCGCCGCGCGCCGAGCGGCGGCTCGCGCTCAACATCGACCTCGCCCCGACCTTCGCGCAACTCGGCGGCGCGCCGCTCCCGCTCGCCGACGGCCGGAGCCTGCTCCCGCTGCTCACGACACCCACCAGCCCGTGGCGGCGCGACTTCCTCATCGAGCACCTCCGCACGGCGAGCGGCCGCATGCCGACCTACTGCGGCGTGCGGACGACGAACGCGCTCTACGTCTCGTACGAGACGGGCGAGGAGGAGCTCTACGACATCGCCGCCGACCCCCACCAGCTCAGCAATCTGGCGGCGAATCGGGCCGCGCGGACGAGGCTTGTCTCTCTCCGGAGGCGGCTGGGGCAGCTCTGCAACCCGCCGCCGCCGACGCTCTGCTCGATGAAGGGGACGAGGCGCGCCGACGTCCTCTACGGGACGCCGGGCTTCGAGGTGGTGTGCGCGTACGACGGCGACGACCTCGTCACCGCCGACGCCGGGAGTGACATCGTCTTCGCAGGCCGAGGTCACGACGACGTCTACGGGAAGACGGGGAACGATCGCCTCCGCGGCGGCCCCGGCGCCGACTGGCTCTTCGGCGGCCCCGGTGACGACACGTTCGACGTCAGGGACGGGCAACGCGACGTCGTGAGCTGCTCGACGGGGCGAGACACCGTGACCGCGGATCGCCGCGACCGCGTCAGCCGCGGCTGCGAGCGCGTCAGCCGCTCGTAACCGCCGCGACCACCCCCGCGACGAACGCGTCCAGGTCCGCGAGCGTCCCGTCGTTCACGTAGGCGAAGTCCGCCCGCTCGAGCTTCTCCTCGTCGCGGATGAGCCGCCGCTCGCGCTCCGCCACGGAGCGCCCCAGCCGGCTCGCCCGTACCTCGGCCGGCGCTGTGACGGCGACGACCGCGTCGAAGAGGCGCTCGGCGCCGACCTCGTAGAGGAGCGGCACCTCCACGGCACAGACGGCCGGAGGGTGAGCACGCTCAGCGAGCGCCTGGCGCCACTCTCGGTACTCGCCCATCACGCGCGGGTGAAGAAGCTGCTCCAGCCAGTGGAGCTCGTCCGGGTCGGCGAAGACGACCTCCGCCACGCGCGCGCGGTCGATCTCGCCGTCCGCGCCGACGACCTCCGCGCCGAAACGCTCCCGCACCGCCGCCTTCACGTCGCCGTCGGCGCGCAGGAGCCGGTGCACGATCTCATCGCTCGAGAGCACGGCCGCGCCGTGCCGCGCGAACGCCGCGAGCGCCTCGCTCTTTCCGGCTCCGATCCCGCCCGTCACCGCGACGGCGACGGGGCGGGCGCTACTCCGTCTCGGCTTCGTCGGGCGCGGCGGGATACCCAGCGTCGGAGTCGCCGGGCCCGGGCGTCGTCGGCGCGACGCTGTCCGCGTCGATCGACTCGTCGACCTCCTCGGGAGGAAGGTCGGGGCCCTCCTCGTTCGCTTCGCTGAAGACTTCGTCGGAGAGCCCGAGAGCCGGGGCGCCGGCGAGCGGCCGAGCCTCCTCCTCGTCGCCGACCCGCTTCAGCGAGAGCGAGAGGCGCCGCCGGTCGGCGTCCATCTCGATGATCTTCGCGCGCACGGTCTCGCCCGGGTTCACGACCTCGCGCGGGTTCTCGACGTGGTGCTGCGCGAGCTCGGAGATGTGGGCGAGGCCTTCCACGCCGGGCAGGATCTCGACGAAGGCGCCGAACGTGACCACCTTCGTGACGCGGCCTTCGACGACGTCTTCGACGTCGTACGTGTCGATCACCTGCTGCCACGGGTCGGACTGCGTCTGCTTGAGGCCGAGCGAGATCCGCTGGCGGTCCCGGTCGATGTCGAGCACCTTCACGTTCACTTCCTGCCCGATGTCGAGGAGCTCCGACGGATGGTTCACGTGGCTCCACGAAAGCTCGGAGATGTGGATGAGGCCGTCGATGCCGTCGAGGTCGACGAACGCCCCGAAGTCGACGATGTTCGAGACCGTCCCGGTCACGACGTCGCCCGGCGAGAGGCGGTCGAGGATGGCCTGGCGCATCTCCTTCCGCTCGTCCTCGAGCACGGCGCGGCGGGACAGGACGACGTTGTTGCGGCTGCGGTTGAGCTCGATGACCTTGCAGCGAAGCTTCTTCCCCATGAACTCGTCCAGGTCGTGCACGCGCCGGATGTCGACCAGCGACGCGGGCAGGAAGCCCCGGACGCCGAGGTCGAGGATGAGACCGCCCTTCACGACCTCGATGACGGTTCCCTCCACCGGCTCCCCGCTCTCGGCGGCGCGCTCGATCCGGCGCCACGCCATCTCGAACCGCGCCCGCTTCTTCGAGAGG
>DASZKB010000183.1:0-2412 GCA_035947475.1 Gaiellaceae bacterium
CACCGCACCCGGCGGCTGCGAAGGCGAGCGCAGCAACCAGCAGGGCGAGTATCGCCCAGACTGATCTTTTCTTCACTGGCTCCTCCTCGGTTGCCTACGTGTTTCGCGCCGCCGCTCGGCGAGCGCCTGGGAAGGGATGAAGGAGCGGCGACGTCCCGCTTGCGCGGGTGTGGCTCCACCGCCCATGTGCGGCGCGATTATTGCGCCGCCCCGCGGTCCCTTCAAGTCCGCACGGGCTAAGCTGTCCGCGAGCATGCACCGTCGCGCCGAAGTGGCGGAACTGGAAGACGCGCTGGACTCAAAATCCAGTGGGGCTTTGCCCCGTGCGGGTTCGACTCCCGCCTTCGGCATCCCGACTCCTTCGTGCGTCGCGGAACCTTCCGACCGAGAAGACGACTAAGGAACCTCGAAGTTAGGGATGGCGCGGCAGGTCGGAATCCTGACCGGCGGCGGGGACTGCCCCGGGTTGAACGCGGTTATCCGCGCGGTCACGCGCCGCTGCCTCGCGCGCGGGGACGAGGTCGTGGCCGTGCGAGAGGGCTGGCGCGGGCTCGTCGAAGGCCGCTTTCACCCGCTCGGGCCGCGCGAGATCTCGGGAATTCTCCCGCGGGGCGGGACGATCATCGGCACCTCCCGCACGAACCCGTACAAGCTCGACCGCGGCGTCGACCGTGCGCTCGGTCACTTCGAGAGCCAGGGGCTCGACGCGCTCGTTGCGATCGGCGGCGAGGACACGCTCGGTGTGGCCGCGCGACTCCACGACGAGAACGGGCTTCCCGTCGTGGGCGTCCCCAAGACGATCGACAACGACCTCTCGGCGACCGACTACACGTTCGGCTTCGACACGGCCGTCTCGATCGCGCCCGAGGCCATCGACCGGCTTCACACCACCGCCGAGTCGCACAACCGCGTCATGGTCGTGGAGGTCATGGGCCGCCACACGGGCTGGATCGCCGTCATGAGCGGGATCGCCGGCGGCGCGGACGTCATCCTCATCCCCGAGCAGCCGGTGAGCGTCGAGGACGCGTGCGAGGAGATCAGCCGCCGCCACGACCGCGGCAAGAACTTCTCGATCGTCGTCGTCAGCGAGGGGTACGAGCTCACGTACGAGTCCGGCGAGACGCGCCGGGTCGAGCAGTCGCCGGCGCCGGCCGACCAGTTCGGGCACGTCCGCCTGGGTGGAGTGGGCGAGGTCCTCGCCCGCGAGATCGAGGATCGCACGGGTTACGAGACCCGCGTCACGGTCCTCGGCCACATCCAGCGCGGCGGCTCGCCGACCCCGCGGGATCGCGTGCTCGCGACCCGCTACGGCCTCAAGGCAGCCGACCTCGTGCACGCCCGGCGCTGGGGCACCATGGCCGCGCTCCACGGCGACGAGATCGTTGAGGTTCCGCTCAGGGACGCGGTCGCGGCCGAGAAGACGGTGCCGCCCGGCTGGTACGACGTCGCTCGAGCGTTCTTCGGCTAGCCGCGGGGGCTACTCGCCCGTGCGCCCCGACAGCTCGGCGACGGTCGCCTCCAAATCGCCGGTGGCGACGCCGACGAGGAGCGCGTCGACGCCCGCGCGCTCGAGGGCGAGCACTTGCTCGCGCGCGCTGACGGCGCACTCGGAGACGACGAGCTTCCCCGCCGGCACGTCGGGCAGCAGGTCGAGCGTTCGCTCGAGCTCCTCCTCGACACTTCCGGGGTCGCGCTCCGCGATGAGGACGATCTCGGGGTCGAGGCGCTCGAGCGCCTCCTCGAGAGCCTCCTCGTCCGCTACGTCGACGGCGCAGTCGAGCCCCAGCTCGAGGGCGAGCGCGTAACGCTCCTCGACCCCCTCGTTTCGCTCACCGCCCCACCCGGGTGTCGCGAAAGCAAGGACGCACCCGTCGGCACCCGCGGCCGACGCGCCCTCGACGTCGTTGCCGCGGACGAGGACGGGGAGGTGCGTCGCCGCGCGCACTCGCTCCACGGCGGCCACGTTCGACACGGCGACCGCTTCGGCGCCGGCCGCCTCCGCGATCGCGGCGAGCCGCTCGACGTCTCCCTCGAGCATCGGGATGAGCGAGATCCCATCGCCCTCGGCGATCGCCTGGCTGAACCGTCCCATCCGTTCTCTACACGCCGATCGGGTGCCAGACCGTCTTCATTTCGAGAAAGGCGGCCGCGTGCCACGGTGAGCGGCCGGCTCCGTTTCGGACGACGCGCTTGACGTTGTCGGCCGCCAGCCGCTCGAGCTCTTCGCGGTCGTCCTCCACGCCGGCGAGGTCGAGCGCGTTCACGTCCATGTGCGCCGCGAGCACCGGTGCGAGCTCGCGCCGGTAGCCGGTGAGGATGTTGACGACGCCGCCGGGGACGTCGGACGTGGCGAGCGCCTCGGCGAGGGTGACGGCTGCAAGGGGGCGGCGCTCCGACGCGACGACGACGGCC
>DASZKB010000184.1:0-4156 GCA_035947475.1 Gaiellaceae bacterium
GGGCGTCATGCTACGCAGTCCGGCGCGCGGCGACCCGAGCAGGAGGGCGGCCGAGATGATGATCAACGAGCGCAGCAAGCGTGTGATCCCGTTCCGTCCCAACGACGCGAAGCGGGTCGGCGAAGGCTGCTTCTACCTCGATCTGATCGTCTGGCTTAACGGCGAGCGGATCGAGCTGGGTGACCGCGTCGCCTTCAACTACGGGTGCTACGTGAACGGCTTCGGCGGGCTCGTGGTCGGTGACGGGTCGGAGTTCGGCCCGTACGTGACGATCCATACCGCGAACCACCGCCACGACGACCCCGAGCGGCCGGTCACGGAGCAGGGCTGGAAGGTCGATAGACCGGTGGAGGTGGGGCGAAACTGCTGGATCGGAATGGGTGCGTGCATCCTCCCGGAGGTCACGATCGGCGACTCGTGCATCGTCGGAGCCGGGAGCGTCGTCGCCAGGGACCTCGAGCCCTACACGATCAACGTCGGAGCGCCGGCGCGCGCGATCAAGAGTCGGCGCTGATGCGGGTCCTCTTCCTGCAACAGCAGCCCTGCATCCGTGCGCTCAAGTACGCCGTCGGCGTACGTGCGGCGAGACCGGACGTCGAGCTCGGGTTCGCCTTCCAGGGGCGGACGCTCACCGAGTGGTACGGAAGCGGCGACGAGCTCTTCGGCCAATGGTGGCGTCTCGACGGACGACCGGGGAAGGAGCTCGGGAGGATCATCGCCGAGTTCTCGCCCGATCTCATCCACAGCCACAACCTCCCCGACGTCCTGACCGTGCTCGCGCTCGAAGTGGCCGGCGACCGAATCCCCGTCGTCCACGACGTGCACGACCTCCAGAGCCTGCGGCGGACGCCGTACGAGAACGGCTTCCCCGAGCCGGGCGACGCGCTTGCGCTGGAGAAGCGAGCGGTGGAGGGAAGCGCGGCGCTCATCGCCGTCTCGGACGAGTTGCTCGCCGAGATCCGAGCGCGCCACTCGCTGCCTCCGCACACGCTCCCCTTCGCGAACTACGCGCTCCGCCGCGACCTGCCGGCGCGGCTTCCGCGTAAGCGGCGCTCCGAGGGGCCGCCCCGCGTCGTCTATCAGGGCACGCTCTCGACGAACGGCGGCCACTACGACCTCCGGGAGCTGTTCACGGCCATCGTCGCCGAGGGGCTCCCGCTCGACATCTTCCCCTCGCGGGAAGTCCCCGCGTACCGCCGCCTGGCGGACGCGCACGCCGGGATGCGCTACCACGACACGCTCGACCCCCGCGCCCTGGTGCGAGAGCTCCCGCGCTACGACTTCGGCTGGGCCGGCTTCAACGACGAGCTCAACGGCCCTCACCTCGACACGGTGCTGCCGAACAAGCTGTACGAGTACCTCGGGTGCGGCCTCCCGGTTCTCACGCTCGGCCATCGCGCGCTGAGCCGCTTTGTGGCGGAGAACGGCGTCGGCCTCGCGCTCGACGGCGTCGAAGGCCTCGCGGAGCGGCTCTCGGAGACGGACGTCGATGCTCTCCGGGCACGGGTGCGGGCAGTTCGAGGCCGGATGACCGTCGAGGCGAACATCAGCGCGGTGGCCGGGCTCTACGACGCGCTCGTCGAGCGCGGACGGGCGACGAAGCCGGCGTAGAGCAAGGCTGCCGCGACGGCGACGAAGGCCGCCGTCTCCGCAACGCCGAGCCCGGCGACGCCGCTCCCGATCGCGGCCACGGCGACGCCGGCGAGGATGAGGGCGTTCCCGAGCGGGCGCCGCCGGATGGACGCGACCGCAACCCCGACGACGGCGACGGTGCCGAGGACGTTGCCGGCGATCGCGACGATTCGAGCGGGGAAGAGAGCAAGGTGCTCCTGGGCCTCCGGAATTCCCGTCCCCGTCACTGGTTTCTCGAGCGGAGCGGCGACGGCGACCCCGACGGCGAGGCCCGTGTAGAGAAGCGCGACCGGGAGCGCCCAGCGGCGTCCCGAGAGAAGGAGCGAGCCGGCGCCGAGAAGGGGCGCCGTCAGGAGGCCGCCGAAGAGGTAGTAGACGCGGAAGGTTCGGTCGTCCCACCCCGCGGCCGAGCCCCAGGCGAGCGCCGCCGAGGCGAGCGCGTACGCGGTCAGCGAGCCCGACCAGGCCGCGAGCTCGGGAGCTCGCCGGGCGCGGAAGCGGCGCGCGAGCTCGCCCGCGAGCCGGAGCGACAGGAGCGCGGCCCCGAACGCGAGCAGGGTCTCCACCGCACGGACCCTACGGCCTTCCGGCCGCTTCGTTACCCTCAGTTCATGCCTCAAAAGCGCTATCTGGTGACGCCGGGGCCAACTCCGGTGCCGCCGGAAGTGCTCCAGGCGATGTCGGCGCCGATCGTCCACCACCGGGCGCGCGACTTCCGGGCCGTTTTGGCGCGTCTTCTCGAGCGCCTCCCCGAGATCTTCCGGACGGAGAACGACGTCCTCATGTTCGCGGCGTCCGGAAGCGGCGCGATGGAGTCCGCGGTGGCCAACCTTTGCTCGCCGGGCGACCGGGTGCTCGTCGTCTCGGCCGGCCACTTCGGCGAGCGCTGGGCCGAGATCGCCGCTCGGTACGGCGGCGACGTCGTCCATCTCGCGTACGAGTGGGGCACGACCCCGAGCGCCGACGACGTGGAGGCGCGAATCGCCGAGGTCGGGGGTGTGCGGGCCGTCTACCTGACGCAGTGCGAGACGTCGACGGGCGTCGTCACCGACGTCCGCGCGCTCGCGGAGCGGGCGGAAGCGGCCGAGGCGCTCGTCGTCGTCGACGCGATCTCGAGCCTTGGCGCGATCCGGCTCGAGACGGACGAGTGGGGAGTCGACGTGGTCGTCTCGGGATCGCAGAAGGCGCTCATGACCCCGCCCGGGCTCGCGCTCGCCTCGGTCTCGACCGCCGCCGTGGACGCGTCGGTGACGGCGACCTCGCCGCGGTTCTACTTCGACTGGGAGCGCGCGCGGAAGTACCTCGGAAAGCGGCCGCCCGAAGCGCAGTTCACGCCGGCGATCTCGCTCGTGGTCGGCCTCGACGCCGCTCTCTCGCTCCTCCTCGACGAGGGCCTGGAGGCGGCGTTCGACCGTCACATCCGCCTCGGGCGGGCATGCCGGGCCGGCGTGAAGGCGATGGGCCTCGAGCTCTTCTCGCCTGACGAGGACCGGTCCGCGGTGGTCACGGCGATTCGCATGCCGGACGGGATCGACGGGCAGGAGATCGTGCGCTTCCTGCGCGACCGCGAGGGGGTCACCATCGCCGGCGGCCAGGGCCACCTGCGCGGGAGCATCGTGCGGATCGGGCACATCGGCTACGTCGACGTCTTCGACGTCACGACCGCTCTCGCGGGTCTCGAGGTCGCGCTTGTCGAGGCGGGCGCCGACGTCGAGCGGGGCGTCGCCGTGACGGCCGCGCTCGAGGCCTACGGCGAGCCAGCGCACGTCTAAGGCCGCTTGAAAGTTCTCATCCGGGAGCCGATCGCCGAGGCGGGAATCGCGCTTCTGCGCACCCGCTTCG
Source organism: Gaiellaceae bacterium (assembly GCA_035947475.1). Taxonomy (GTDB): domain Bacteria; phylum Actinomycetota; class Thermoleophilia; order Gaiellales; family Gaiellaceae; genus DASZKB01. Next base: position 3,475 of record DASZKB010000184.1, read on the forward strand.
AGGTCGACGTCGACCCGAACGGCAACCTGGCGGAGCGGATCGCCGACTACGACGCGATCATCGTCCGGTCGGCGACGAAGCTGACCGCCGATCTCATCGAGCGCGCCGACAGGCTCAAGGTGATCGGGCGCGCCGGCGTGGGCGTTGACAACGTCGACGTCTCGGCGGCGTCCCGGCGCGGCATCCTCGTCGCGAACGCCCCCGAATCGACGGTCGTCTCGGCGGCCGAGCACACGATCGGTCTCATGCTCGGGCTTTCCCGGAACATCCCGCAGGCGCACGCCGCGCTCAAGGAAGGTCGGTGGGAGCGCTCGCGCTTCGCCGGTCTCGAGCTCGCGGGAAAGACGCTCGGAGTGATCGGGTTCGGGCGCATCGGCCAGCAGGTCGCGCGCCGAGCGCACGCCCTGGAGATGCGCGTCCGCGCGTACGACCCGTACGTCGCGCCCGAACGGTTTCGCGAGCTCGGAATCGACCGCGCCGAGACGCTGGAAGCGCTGCTCGGCGAGGCCGACTTCGTCTCCCTCCACCTCACGCTGACGCCGGAGACCCGTGCGCTCGTCGGCCGCGACGCTCTCGCGACCGCGAAAGACGGCCTTCGCATCGTGAACGCAGCGCGCGGAGAGCTCATCGACGAAGACGCGCTCGTCGAGGCGCTTCGCTCGGGCAAGGTGGCCGGCGCCGC
>DASZKB010000185.1:0-8627 GCA_035947475.1 Gaiellaceae bacterium
CCGGGGCCCCGATGCGGCGGGGGCACACCGGTGTCTTCGAGACGGGGCCTGCGGCGGCCCCGTTTTGCTTTGTGAACTCGCGTGACGAGGTCGCCGACTCGGGCGACCAGCTAAGTCATGCGTACACCCGCGTCGGTTCGACCGCGCGCCCGGGCGCGCGCGACGGCTTCGCCCACGAGCTTCGGATCCGGACCGGCACGATGGCGCCAGAGAAGAAGGAGCTCGTCGGCGAGCGCCTCGCGCGACTCCGCTTCGTGGGCCCTGCCGCGCCGGTCGAGGTCTTCTGCCCAGCGGTGAAGCGCCACGAGCGCCTCGAGTGCGTCGAGGCAGGCCGGCGAGCAAAACGCGCCAAGCATCTGCTCGGGCGTTTGCGCATGCAGTCGTTCCGGGGTGACTTCGCGCGTGCACAGGCCGCACCGAACCGGCTCGTTCGCTGCGCGCCGGTGAGCGCCTGAGCTCGCCGCGACAGGGGCCCGCTCCGATCCGAGCGGCCCGCCGCCGTAGCGGCGTCGGCTAATCGGCAATTTCCCGATCCTGAGGCTCGTCCTGCGGCGTCTCGCCTGCCGTCCTCGTCACTCCTCGCTCCTGGATCGCGCGTTGCGTCTCAGCGAGGAGAAGGTTGGGGACCGCCGGCTACACCGACCGTCGCGCGGACTTCCCGCTGCGGCGAGCCCGAGGGTCGGGCTCACCACGGAGACTAGCGGTTCCTTCGACTAGCGGATGTCGTGGCCGTACTCGAGCTCGTCGCCCAAAACGACTCCCTCGGGCTGAATCTTGAACTCCCGCACGGTCGGCTCGAGGGCGCTCGCCCGTGCTTTCAGGACGGTGAGCGCGCGCTTCACGTTCGGGCCCGACCAGACGTACTGAAGGAGGACGACGTTGTCGGCCAGGTGCGAGATGTTGAAATCGGAGAGGTGAGTGATCCGCGCGAGGTTCGGAACCTCGAGCGTCATCATCAGGCTGACCCCATTCCGAGCGCAGCGCTGAACGAGCGAGTACATGTACTCCCGAAAGCGCACCTCGTCCTTCGTCGTGAACCCGAGGTCGTCCAGGCTGTCGATCAAGACGCGACGCACACGGCCGCGCTCCACCCGCTCGAGGAGCTCGTGAAACCACTCGTCGATGTAGATGTCGACCGGCGACCGGTACATCACCTCGACGGATTCCTCTTCGAGCGACCATCCGAAGCTTCGGACGACGCGCTCGAGCTGGGCGGGGTTCTCCTGCAGCGTCGCGATGACGCCGGGCTCGCCGTTCTGGGCGCCGCTGAAGACGAAGTGGAGACCGAGGAGGGTCTTTCCGCAGCCGGACGGGCCCGCGATCAGCGTGCTCGCACCGGGCCAATACCCGTCGGACAGCATCTCGTCGAGCGCCTGGATGCCTGACGAGATTCGCGCTTCTCCGTCGGACGTGTAGGGGCCTTGTTCGGCGGGATCCGCGAGGCGCGGGAAGACGTGGAGGCCCTCGTTCGACAGCCGATACGAATGTCTCCCCATAAGGAAGTCCGAGCCGCGTAGCTTCCGGACTTCGAATTCGCGGAGGTCACGCTCCGAGATGCGCTTCGCCGTCAGGTGGAGGATCGCATCGGCGACACTGAATTCGGGGTCGCCCAAGACCTCCGTGCCGTTGTACTCGCCGAGCAAGAAAGTGGTCGCGACACAGGCCGAGAGGCGACCCGCGAGGGCGTGCAGGAACCGACGGAAATCCGCGTCGTCGGTCGCGAAGTCTCGAAACGCCGTGAAGCTGTCGATCACGATCACGCCGGGGCGCCACTCCTTCGTGAGCGCATCGACGCGGTCGAGCGCGGCCGTCAGGCCCCGGGACGCAAGCGTGCTTCCAAGATCCTCGTAGACGACCGCGTCGCCGATCATCCGCGTGTCGAAAAAGCTGAGGGTCTGCCCGTAGCGGAGAACCTTGTCGAAAGGCTCCGAGACGGTGGTCAGATAGAGAGCAGGGTTCTCAGGGGTCGCGTTCTCGAAAACGTACTGGTGGGCGAGGATGGTCTTTCCGCTCCCCGGGGGGCCCGCGACGATCGTGATCGAGTTCGCCGGCAACCCGCCGCCGAGCACGGTGTCGAGCCTTGCATCGCCGCTCGGGATGCGATCGGTCACCGCGACGCTTCCGCCTCGGCCTCGGCGAGCGGGCTCGAGGCGAGCAAGTCGTTCACCGTCGACACGAGCACGAGCGGGTCGAGCGGCTTCTGCAGGAAGGCGTCCGCCCCCGCCGCCAATGCGGCGTCTCGGGCGTTGAGCGCCGAGACGGCGAGTACCGGCACGGCGCGCCGCGCCTTCAGGCGGCGGCACAGATCCGCGCCCTGCCCGCCTGAGAGGAGAAGCTCGACGATCGCAAGCTGTGGCGAAAGGCCGGCGAACCTCCTCTCCGCGTCGACTGCGTCGGAGGCTACGTCGACGTCGTAGCCCTCCTCGCGGAGGAAATGCTCCATGAGGTCCGCCGCATACGGATCTCGCTCGGCCACCAGGACGAGCGGTCGGCGGTCCCCGTACGTCGCTTGCTCGGCCGCGTCGGCGCCCGCCTCCGCTCGCTCCTCGAGCAGGCGGTGGGCGTCCGCCGGCTGGATGCCCTCGTCGATCTTCGTCTTCACGAAACGAAGCCACTCGACTTCGTCATGGGAGTACAGCCGTCGGCCGCTCGACGTCCGCTTGGGCGAGATGACGCCGTAGCGCTCCTCCCAGGCTCGGATCGTTCCCGGGGTGACCCCGACCAGACGCGCGACCGCGCCGATGCTGTAGATCGGCCGTGATTGCCGGAGCATTGATCTAGAGAGGGACTACCTCGACGACGGTCGCGGGATCATCCCTCATCCTCCACATACTTTCAACAGCACTTGCTCATATCTTCGGCGTCTGTTAGCGTCGTGCGCCTAGGGGGGCCGGCGCTCGAGGGCGGTCTTGTGCGGCGAGACCTGCTTCGAGCGCCGGTTCTCTCCATGTAGCCCTTCGCCGTCACGAGGGAGCTGAGGTGCCTAGCGGCCAGGCCCCAAGCTTGCAACCCCGAGAGCCCGACGGTGCTTCGTGGCTGGAAGCTCTCGCCGTGTGCGAGGGGTTTCACGTCGAGTCGTCGGATCGGCGCGTCGGGGTTGTGAACGCCGTTCGCTACATGCCCGGCGCTCGCTCGGACGCTCCGAGCTGGCTCGTGGTGCGCGTCGGCGCGAGCGACATGCTCTTGATCGTTCCGGTCGCGGAGGTCGCGAGCGTCTTTCTCGCAGAGAGACGGATCGTCCTCCGGTCGCCGGCCGCGACCGAGGCCGGGGAGCGCGTGAGCGCTGCGGAGCGGTCGCCCAGCGCCGAGGACGCGGAGATGTCCGCGCGCCTTGTCGCCGCGGCGCTTGCGCGTGTGGCAAGCGGTTGGTGCCAGGGAGCCGTCGCGGAGGACGAGGAGCGGCGCGCCGTGCGACCGTGGAGCCCCGAGGCTCGACGCTGGTCGATGCTCGGAGCACTCCTCGCCAGCTGGGACGGTGGGCCGGTGGAAGACCTCGGGGACGCAGTCGGCGCTCTCCATACGGCCACCGACGAGTCTTCGCTCGAAGCCTGGAACAACTCGCCTGAGCGGACCAAGCAGGAAGTCGTAGCCGCGTTCGAGCGAGTGATCGAGCTCCTCGAACGGGGCGAGGCGGGAACCGCTCTGCCGGGCGAAGAGCGTTTCAGGCACTGGCTCGCGGCGTGCGCGGGTTTTCAGGTTCACGCGGACCGCGGCCGCTTGGGGATGGTCGAGGAGGTACGCCTTTCCGGCGGGAGCGAGCCGGAGGCTCTCGCCGTGCGCGCCGGTTTCCTTGGAAGGCGGCTCCTCGTCGTTCCGGTCGACGAGGTCGAGCGCATCGTGCCCCGGAGGAAACGGGTTGTCCTTCGTCCGGCGACCGCCTGATCGGCCCTAGCGCAGCCGCCGTAAGTGAGCGGCGAGGAGGGCGCCTCAATGGAGGCCGGCTGCAACCCCCTCGGCTGCGGCTACCGGAAGGGGCGCTGGCCAGGCCTCCTGGGGCGACCGTACGCCTGTGTTGACGGGAACGAAAGGTCACGGAAGCGCAAAAAGGCGCAATTTGCGGCAAAACGATTTCGTGGCAGGATGCACTTTTGGTGCGCGGACGTTATGGTCTGAGCCCTCGAAAGCGGTGAGGCTACTGCGGCAGGTCTCGCCGCTTTCGTCTTGCTCGGGGACGACTTCCCGCCGAAGGCGTCACCGCCTCGGCGGAACCGTCCTCGGAACGGGCGGCTTCGCGTCCGCCGCCTCGTCGCGCCGCGGCCCGTCCGTCGCCGCGAGCTCTTGCTCGAGCTCGTCGAGCGCCGCGCGCAAGAACTGGATCCGCTCGGCGACCGGCGCCGGTCCCAGCCCGAAGACGCCCTCGTCGCCCGGCACGAGGCGCTTGCGCCGCTCGATCTCGCGCGCCTCTTCCATCGAGTGCAGGACGATGCCGATGAACACGTTCAGGACGACGAAGGCGGCGACAAGGATGAAGCTCACGAAGAAGACCCACGACCACGGCTGGATCTCCATCCCGCGCTCCATGTAGACGGGGAAGTTCTCGAGGGTCAGCATGACGAAGAGCGTGAGCATCGCCTGGCCGATCGTCCCCCAGTGCTGCGGCTGCTCGGCGCCGAAGAGCTGCCACCCGATCATCCCGTAGATGAAGAGGATGAGCGTCGTCAGGATCGCCATGCTGCCGAGCGGCGGCAGGCTCCGCACGACGGCGGTGATGAGGATCCGGACGTCGGGGAGGAGGTGGACGACCCGGACGATCCGCGCAAGGCGCGCCAGGCGGAGAACCGTGGCGTTCTCGCGCAGGCCCGGCGCGAAGGCGAGGCCGACCGCGAGGAAGTCGAAGACGTTCCACCCGTCCAGGAAGAACCGCCACGGCCGCGGCAGATACGACGCGACCCGGAGCAGGATCTCGACCACGAAGAAGGCGAGGAAGATCGCGTTCAGGAGGTCGAGCGTCTCGCCGTAGCGGCGGTCGAGCCCAGGATAGGTCTGGAGCCCGAGGACGAGCGCGTTCGCGAGGATGACGGCGACGACGGCGGCCGTGAACGCCGGCGAGTCGACAAAGCGCCGAAGGGGTTTCATCGGCCGCTGAATCTACGTCTTCCGTGCTGCCCCGGCGGACGGGAGGCGGCGGGCCGTCCTGGCTCACCGGCGGGAATCGGCGAGCGCGCGGCGCGTTTCGGGCCGCAAACGAGGCGGTAGACACCTCTCATCGCAACCGAGATGAACCGGCGCAGCACGCTCGTCATCCTGCTCGCCACCTGCGAGCGGACGCTCGAGGCGTTCGAGGAACGGGACGACCCGGTCGATCCCGAGCTCGTCGCGGACCTCGAGCGCGTCGTCGAGCGCACGCGCCGCGAGCTCGCCGCTTTGCGACCTCGGACCGCGCACGCTTCGAAGTAGCCGCGGGCGGCGTCCGCGCCGTTCTCTAGCGCACCGCCGGCTCACCGTTTACGCTCCGCGCTTCCCCTTTCTGCGGCGGAAGGAGGGACGGAACGATGAGACCCGAGCCAGCGGCCGCCGACGCAACACGCCAGCCGGAGCTCGGTCTCGCGCTCTCGGGCGGAGGCTTCCGGGCCGCCTTCTTCCACCTCGGCGTGCTCGCGCGGATGGCAGAGGTCGGCCTGCTGCGTCGGGTCGAGGTGATCTCGACCGTCTCGGGTGGCTCGATCATCGGCGCGGTCTACTACCTCCACGTGAAGGACCTGCTCGAGAGTCGAGCGGCCGCCGACGTGCGTGACGAGGACTACCTCCGGATCGTCGAGCACATGCAAAAGACGTTTCTCGCGGGTGTACAGACCCACGTCCGTGCCCGCGCGTACGCGAGCCTGCGGCTCAACTTCGCGATGGCGAGGAGCGACTACTCCCGAAGCGATCGCATCGGCGACATCTACGGCGAGACGTTCTACGGGCCGACGTGGGACAGGCCGCTCTTCGCCGCCGAGCCCGCCCCGCGGAACAGAGAGCAGATCGAGATGCGCGAGCTCAGGATCCAGCCGCCCGGCGTCCCGGCCGACTTCAGCCCGCTTCGCGCGCCGCCGCGCGAGGAGGCGCCCGTCCCGATCCTCCTCGTCAACGCCACCTCGCTCAACTCGGGCCACAACTGGCGCTTCGAGGCCGTCCGGATGGGCGAGGACCCCCGCACCCGGCGAAGGTGGATCGAGATCGACAAGAACAAGCGCTTTCAGACGGTGCGCTGGGAGCAGCTCCCGCCGCACCAGCAAAACTTCGAGCTCGGGCGCGCGGTCGCGGCGTCAGCGTGCGTGCCGGGTCTCTTCCAGCCGCTCGCCGTGAGCGGCCTCTTCCGCTACCGCGTCCCCGGCCGGGGAGGCGTGCACGACGTCCGCGTCGAGCTCGTGGACGGCGGCGTCCACGACAACCAGGGCGTCTGCGGCCTGATCGACACGGAGTGCCAGAGAATGATCATCAGCGACGCGTCCGGCCAGATGGGCGATCTCGACGAGCCGCCCACCCGGATCCCGGCCTCGGTCAGCCGAGCGACGACCGGCGTCTTCGGCGACCGCGTCCGGGAGGAGCAGCTCGTGGGAGCGCTGCAGCGCGAAGCGGTCGCGCTCATGCACTTGAAGAAAGGCCTCCAGGCGTTCGTCGTCCCGCCGCTTCCCGCGCCCGACGCGGCGCCCGTCGAGGCAGAGCCGCTCGACGACGTCGACTACGGCGTCCATCGCGCCGTCCAGGAGCGGCTCTCCGGGGTTCGCACCGACCTCGACTCCTTCACCGAGATCGAGGCGTTCTCGCTCGCTCGCTTCGGCTACGCGATGGCGGAGAAGGAGCTCGCCGCGCCCGGGATTCGTGAGCTCTGGCGCGAGCGGTCGCTCTCCGGGACGTGGGACTTCGACGCCGTTCGGGAGGTCATGAAGCGACCCGACGAGGCGTACCTCCGGCACCTCGAGGTCTCGCAGAAGCGGTTCTTCAAGGCGCTTGCCTTGAACAGCAGGCTCAAGATGGCGGCGGTTGCCCTGGGCATCCTCGTGCTCGCGCTCGTCGCCGCCGGCCTGTACTTCGGGCGCGCCGTCTTCTCGGCCGAGGTCCCCGTGACCGGCGTCCTCGTCGTCGCGGCGGCGATCGCCGCGCTCCTCGTCCTCTACCTCAAGAAGCTCAAGTCCCCTCGCCTTCGCGGCGTCGCGGAGCTCGTGTACTCCACGCTGGGGCCGGTGGTCGCCGCCCCGGGCGTCTGGGCCGCGGCCCGCGCGATGCTCGCGCTCAACGGCGCCTTCGTGCGGGCGGGCGAGGCGAGGCGGTTGCGAGACGGTTAGAGTCGCCCGATGCGCCTCAGCACCATCGTCGGCGTCATCTACCTCGTGATCGGGGTCCTGGTCGCGTCGTCGTACGACTACCTCGAGCGCCTCGGAACCATCCGGGCCGTCGTCTCGGCCATCCTCGCGATCGTCCTGTGGCCGCTCGTTCTCCTCGGCTTCGACCTCGACATCAGGCGGAGGTGAGCTCGAGGAGCCGCTCGGCGTAGAGCGGCGCACGCGGCTCGTCCTCGTGCTTGAAGTACGCGTAGACGTCGACGCCGCGCTCGAGTAACCCTCGGATTCGCGCCGCGAGATCGCGCAGGTGGTCGTCCGTGTAGGGCGGATCCCGGAAGCGGAGGTAGCGGAACGGCGCGTCCGCGTCCCAGTCGTTCACGCGGACGGCGGGCGAGATGTCCACGTCGTCCCAGGACGGATGCCGGAAGTCGAACGCGATCCGAAGGGCCGGGTCGAGCGATCCGGCGAGCAGCGCGACGAACCCCGGGTCGGCCGCTTGTGCGGCGACCACGCGGACGACGCCGAGGCGCGCGCCGAGCAGGCGCACTCGCTCCTCGAAAGTCCCGAGCTGGCGCGCGAAGTGAGCGGGCAGCTTCACCGCGAAGCGGAAGTCGGCCGGCGTCTGCTCGGCCCAGCGGCGGAAGCTGCCCTCCGCGGGGAGGCGGTACCCCGTCGTGTTGAGCTCGACGGACGGCAGCCGCTCGCCGTAGAAACGGAGGAAGTGCTCCGGCTTCGCGTCGGAGGGATAGAAGCCGCCCCGCCACGACGGGTACGAGAAGCCCGACGTCCCGACGTACGCGCTCACCCGAGGGCCTCGGCGGCGCGGAGGTTCTCCAGCTGCTCGTCCCAGTCCACGTGTCGGTCGGTGGGCGCGCGCAGCACCTCGAGCACCCGCTTCACGCGGATGAAGGGGACGAGGAGATCGTCTTCGGCAGGCGGAACCGTGCCGCCGCCCGCGCGGTAGGCGGCGATGAACCGCGCCAGCGCGACGCGATCGAGCTCGGCGCCGGCCCGGCAGAAGAACCAGGCGGCGATCGCGAGGTCGTACGCCTGCCAGTCGAGGTCCGCCTCCTCCCAGTCGAGGAGGGCCGAGGCGCGCCCGTGGTGGACGAGGACGTTCCCGGGGAAGACGTCGCCGTGGACGACCCCGGTGGTGAGCGGGCGGCCGGAGTCGGTCAGCTCCCTCACAAGTCGCATCGTCTCCTCGCGAAGCTCGCCGAGGCGAGGAAGCCGATCCGCGAGCTCGGAGGGGAGGCCGGCCGCCTCCGGGAAGGGGAGGTCCCCGAGGCGCGCGTGTCGCGGCCGCGGGGCGAGCCCGCCCGTTTCGACCGAGTGCACGCGCGCGAGCAGGCGCGCGACCTC
>DASZKB010000186.1:0-5275 GCA_035947475.1 Gaiellaceae bacterium
CACGACCACGAGCGTGCGCTTCGGAAGCGAGTTCGGGAGCTCGTGGAAGAGCCGGTGCGCGACGGCGCGGCTCTTTCGGTCGTACACGAGCAGGCGCGACTCGTCGCGGCGCTCGAGCGGGCGCTGCGCGATCAGCTCGGGCGGGAGCTCGTAGTCGAGTTCGGACGTCTGCATGGACGCGTTGATCATCCGACGCCAAACGTACAGTCCCGGCGATGGACGAAGCCGCCCTAGACCGGGCTCGCCGGCGCCTCGCGGAGGCGAGCGCGGGCGCGCCCGACCGCACGGCGCTCGAGGCCGCGCTCGAGCGGGCGCGCGAGCAGCTCGAGTCCTTCGCGGCCGCCGTCGCCGAGCTCGAGGCGACGGTACCCGAGCGCTTGGAGTCGGCAGTCGGCGAGGCCCTTCGCGCGCAGGTTCTCCCGGTCGCGCGGCACATCGCCGAGGTGCGCGGGCTCTCGGCCCACACGATCCGGCGGCTCGAGCGGCTCGAGACCAACGCGGACGCCGACCAGAAGGCCCGCGTCGAGGACCTCGCGCTGCTCGTCGACCTGATCGGGTCCGGCTGGCGCGGCGTCGACCGGCGCCTCGACCGCCTCGAGCGCGCCGTCGACCGGCTCGAACGCGGACTCGAGGAGCGGCCGAGCGCGTCGCTCTACCGCCTCGAGGACCGCAAGACCGGCGCGTAACAGCCGGCGCGTCGCTACCGGGCGGGGAGCATCAGCTGGAAGCGGGCGCCGCGGCCGCGCTCCGACTCGAGCGACAGGTCGCCCCCGAGCGCGTGCGCGAGCTCACGCGCGATCGCGAGCCCGAGGCCGACGCCGCCTGCGCCGTTCCGGGAGTAGAACGGCCGGAAGATGCGCTCCTGCTCGTCCGGGCCGATGCCCGGCCCGGTGTCGGCGACGGAAACGGAGACCATTCCGTTGGCCGTCGAGAGACCGAGCGCGATCCGCCCGCCGTCGGGCGTCCAGGTGAAGGCGTTGTCCAGCAGGTTCGAGACGATCTGCAGCACGCGGTCGCCGTCCGTGTGGATGACGGGATCGGCGTCGAAGACCCGCTCGTACTCGATGCGGCGCTGGCGCGCCTCTTCGCTCCGGCTCTCGTAGGCGTGCTCCAGCAACCTCCGCAGCTCGACCTCCTCCTCGGTGAGGGTGAAGCGGTGCGCGTCGAGACGAGCCAGGTCGAGGAGGTCGCCGACGAGGCGGACGAGGCGGTCGACCTCGGCGCGGATGACGCCGAGCGACGCCGACCGCGCCGCCGGGTCTTCCGCGAGGCCCTCCCGCATCGCTTCCACGTGCCCGCGGATCGCTGTCAGCGGCGTCCGGAGCTCGTGCGAGACGCGCATGAGGAAGCTCCGCTCGCGAGCGTCGGCCTCCGCGAGGCGCCGCGTCATGTCGCGGAAGCGCTCGGTCAGGTGGCCGACCTCGTCCCGAGACCGCGGCTCCGGGAGGTCGGCGTCGTAGCGCCCGCGGGAGACCTGGTCGGCCGCTCTGGAGAGCGCGAGCACCGGCTCGGTGAGCCGGCGCGAGAGGTACCAGACGAGCCCCGCGGCGACGGCGAGCCCGGCGAGGAACGCGAGCGCGAAGCGCTCGACCAGTCGGACCCAGCGCTCCTGCAGGACGGTCTGAGGCTTGGCGACCACGAGCGCGCCGAACGTCTCGTCGCCGAGGCGAAGCGGGTGCGCGACCGCGAGGTACGTCGTCTCGCTCCCCGGCGGCTGAAACTCGAGCGTCTGGACCTCCCCCTCGCCCAGCTCCGCCCAGTTCAGCACCTTGCGGTCGAGCTGCCGCAGACCGGAGATCTGGCCCGGGAAGATGTCGAGCCCGGCGTAGTAGAGGCGCGTCCCGGTCGCGCGCTCGAGCCGGGGCGCGGCGAAGCGCGGCGAGCGCTGCCCTTCGTCGAGGTTCTCGAGCGCCGCCGCGGCGTAGAGGTCGGCGAGACCCGCCGCCTGCGTACGAAGCTCCTTCAGCGTCTGCTCGCGCGCATGGTCCTGGAACAGCCGAACGGCGATGAGCGCGCTGACGATCCCGGCCAGGAGGAAGCCTGCGAGGAAGAGAGCTGGGAGGCGGAAGCGCAGAGAGCGCATCGCCCTAGTGGCCGGACTGGTCGCGTTGCCGGGATTCTGGTGCGCGAAAAGCGGGCCGAGCTAGGACGCAGGGAGCCCGCGTACTAGCGCAGCGCGCATGTACGCGGGCGACCGAGGACAACGCTCGGCGGCGCTTTGCAGCCATCCAGAACCCGGAAAACGTTACCGGGCCGGCCACTGTGGTTAGGAGGTCGTCGCGGCCTTCGGGTCGGTCGCGACCTTGTAGCCGACGCCCCAGACGGTGACGATCGGGCACGCCTCGCCGAGCTTGCGGCGGAGCTGGCGGACGTGGACGTCGACCGTCCGCGTGTCGCCGGCGAAGGTGTAGCCCCAGACGCGCTCGAGAAGCTGGTCCCGCGTGAGGACGAGTCCGCGGTGGTCGAGCAGCTCCCAAAGGAGGTCGAACTCCTTCGGCGCGAGCTGCACCTCCTCGCCGCCTACCGTGACCTCGCGGCGGCCGGAGTCGATCCGAAGCCCGCCGTGCTCGAGGTACGGGCTCTCGAAGTCTCGGCGGGCGGGCGTGGAGCGGCGGAGGATCGACTTGATCCGCGCGATCAGCTCGCGGGGGTTGAACGGCTTCGTCAGGTAGTCGTCCGCGCCGACCTCGAGACCGATGATCTTGTCCACGTCCTCGTCCCGCGCCGTCAGCATGAGCACCGGGACGTCGGAGCGCTGGCGGATCCGGCGACACACCTCGATCCCGTCCATGTCCGGGAGCATGAGGTCGAGCACGATGAGCGACGGCGTGTCGGCGCTCGCCTTCGCGATTGCGTCGGCGCCGGACGTCGCGACGTCGACGCCGTAGCCTTCCCGCTTCACGTACATCGAGACGAACGACGCGATGCTCGGCTCGTCCTCGACGACGAGTATCGAGTGGTTTTGCGACTGAGACACCGGGGCCCCGTTTCTCATGGTCGCAGACCCGCCGGGTCAGTCGCCGAAGCGGAACCTGCTCGGTTCGTCCGGCCAGTCGCGGTACTCGTCGCCATCGATCGCGAACGTCCCGTCGGTTCCGCGCAGCGAGACGAGACCTCGCCCCGCCGCGCTCGCGTCGATGGCCCGCCCCTTCATGCGAACGCGCCACGCCCCGCCGAGGGCGCGGAAGCGGAGATCCTTGCCGCCGTAGACCGTCGTGCGAGAGTCGATCTCACGGCTCCATTCCTCGCCCCACACGTTGATGTCCGTCCCGTCGTCGCCGCGGAGATCGCGGATCCGGACGCGACCGTGATCCACTTTCCCGATGATGCCGCCGCGGGCGAGCACCGCGGCGGACCCGACACCGTCCCGCAGGGAGAGCGTTCCGCCGGCCGAGAGGTAACGGTCGACGCTCTGCGCACCGGCGGCCGGCGCAACCATGGCGGCCACGACGGCCGCGAGCAGGACGGAGCGGTACCGCATTGTCATGAGTGTCCCCTTACGACGTTGCGCGGTCATGAGCGCGCGGTAAGGAGAGTGTAAAGACCTACGCCGGCCGTCCGGTCGCGAGGGCGACCATCGTCTCCTTCTCATCCGCGCCGAAGAAGCGCGTGACGTCGTCGTCGTAGAACGTCGAGGCCGTCGCCGCCATCCCGCGCGCGACCGCCCCGAGGTACATCCGGCCGGCGCGGATCCCCGCCTCGAGCTGCGCGGCCCGGTAACCACGGTTCCCGTGCGCAGCGAGCGTCCGCTCGAGGTCGGCGAGAAGGAAGTGCGTGGCCGCGGCGAGGCCGCCGAGCGGCTGCTCGAGGCAGAGATACGCGGCCTGGCGCCGAAAATCGCCGCTGCGGAGAAGCGTGAACCCGTCCGGCTCGTCGAAGCGGTAGGCGCCCGGCGAGAGGCCGTCGACGGCGTTCGCGACCAGGTACGTCTCGGCGGGCGGGAGGACATCGGCCGGGACAGGACCTGCGGCGGCGGCGAGGATGCCCGCCAGCTCCGCGGCCGGAACGGCGTCGCGCGCGAAGTCCCGCACCGAGCCGCGGCGACGGATGACGTCGTCGAGCGGCGCGCCCGCGGTCGGGAGCGCTGCTTTCTCGGCTTCGGCCCCGGAGTCGCGACGGTAGCGCTGAACCTCCTCGCGGTCGCCGAGCTTCGAGCTCGCGTGGAGCTCGCCGGCATCGGGGTACTCGACGCGGCGGCCGGAGAGGGGCGCGACGGCGAGATCGAGCGGCTCGACCGGGCGGGGCGGCGGCGGCTCTCCCGTCGCCCGCCCGACCGCGACGAGCGCGAGCGCGGCCTCGCTTTCGCCGTCCACACCGACGAGGCGGTTCACCTCGTCGTCGACGAATCCGGTCAAGAGACGCGCCTCGGCGCGGTCCGCCGCCGCCAGCGCGAGAACGTTCGCGAGCATCGTCCCGGCGTCCCAGTAGAGGTGGCGGTAGCCGCGCGCCTGGTACTTCCAGGCGGTTCGCCAGAGGATCCCGGTCAGGACGAGGACCGCCTCGGCCTCGGCCAGATCCTCGGCGTCGGCACTCGCGGCGAGGCTCCCGCGGACGTCGCCTGCGCGGAGCCTTCGCAGCGCGAGGTCGCGCGGGTGGAAGTGGTACAGACCGCCGGGGAGGTCGGGGAGGTCGGCGGACGCGAGGTAGACCTCGACGGGGTAGAGCGCCCCCGCGCTCGAGTACGTGCGGAAGTGGTAGACATCGCCACCCGGGATCCTCCGCGTGCGGACGACGCCCGCGCCCCAACGGAGCACCCGGCCGAGGTTCCCCTTAGGAAGCGGCACGGGTTCGACGCCGACGTACTCCTTGAACGGGTGCGGGCGGTTGTCCCAGTCGAGGTAATGGCGGCCCGCGCGCACGCTCGCGAACGTGTGCTTGGTGCGCTCGTGATAGCGCCGCGCGGGGTCCGTCTCCCAGTTGCTCGGGGCCATCGTCGCGGTCTTTTCCGCGCAGGGACGCGCGTGAACGTGGCGAAAGCGTGACCGCCGCGCAAGCCGTCCGAGGGACGGTCTAGCTTCGGAGCAGCACGTGAATCGACCCGACCGCCACGACCGCATCGTCCGCCTCCTCGCGGTTAGGCTCGAAGCGCTCGCCCGCGTCTCGGAGCGGTCGCTGGGCGGGGCGCGCTCGCTCGAGCCGGACGTCCTGCGCGCCGCCGTGGCGACACGGCACGCGATCGCGCTCGACCTCCTCTCGTCCGAGGAGGCGGACGAGATCTGGGCCGAGGTCGCGCGCCGTCATCCGGACGCCGCCTGGTGTCGCCGGCGCTTCGATC
>DASZKB010000187.1:0-1775 GCA_035947475.1 Gaiellaceae bacterium
CCACGAGGCGGTCGGCCGGCTTGTCTACGAGCGCACGGGCCGCCGCCCGATGATTCTTCCTGTAGTACTAGAAGTGTGAGTGCGCACCCAGGGCACGGCTGGGCCGGCCTCGTTCGCGCCTACGGCGTCTCCGAAGGCACGGTGACGAGGCTCGTCCACTCGCTGAGCGCGAGCGAGGCAGCCGCGCTCGCCTTCTGCCGGCTGCTCGACCGCTGGGCGCGCGGCGAGCCCGAGCCGAGCACGCCCGGCGCCCGCGAGGCGGCGCTCCGCCGGGCGGCCGAGCGCGCCGAGACTGCGCTGGCGGGGCTCGAGAAACCGCTCGGGCGCTTCCTCCTCGAGCTCGAGCCCGACGCCGCCGAGGGTCGCTCGTGGTACGGCGAGCCCGGCGCAGGCGAGGTCCTCGAGTGGGAGGACGTCCTTCGGCGCGCAGGCGTGAGCGCCGCGCCGCACCGGGTCGCCCAGGCGTATCTCGAGCTCGCCGTGCTCGTACGGGCGCTCGAGGGGCTCTCGGCCTCCGCCCGTCTCTCGTCGCTTCCGGAGCGGTCGTCGCTCTGGGCCGGGTTCTTCGACCTACGCGAGAACCTCTGCAACGGCGTGGTCGGCGACCTGCGCGCGCTTGCGGCGTAGCCCGCGGCTTACCGTCGTCGGAAGCATCAACCTCGATCTCGTCGCCCGCTGCGAGCGGCTGCCGCGCTCGGGCGAGACCGTTACCGACGCGATCTTCGAGCGCGTGCCCGGCGGGAAGGGCGCGAACCAGGCGGTCGCTGCGGCTCGGCTGGGGGCGGACGTCCGGATGATCGGCTGCGTCGGCCGCGACGAGTTCGCCGAGCCGGCGCTGGCCTATCTCCGCGACGAGGTCGAGCTAGAGGTGTCGGTGCGCGACGACTCGACGGGCGTCGCAGTCGTCCTCGTCGACTCGACGGGCGAGAACGCGATCGTGGTCGCGCCGGGCGCGAATCGCTACGTCGCCGCCGAGGGGCCGGACGACGCCGACGAGGCCGTTCTCTGCCAGCTCGAGATCCCCACAGAGACGGTGGCGGGCGTTGCGCGTCGCGCCCGCGGCTTCTTCGCCTTGAACGTGGCGCCCGCCCGCCCCGTCGCGCGCGAGGTGCTCGAGCGCGCCGACCTCGTGGTCGCCAACCGCTACGAGCTCGCGGCGCTCGCGGAGGCCCCGCGCAGGCTCGTCGCCCTCACCCTCGGCGTCGAAGGGGCCGTGCTTTTCGAGGACGGCGAGGAGGTGGCGACGGCGCGTCCGCCGGCCGTCGACGCCGTCGACGGCACGGCTGCCGGCGACGCGTTCACCGCGTGCCTCGTCGTCTCGCTCCTCGAGGGGCGACCGAGGGACGAGGCGCTCGCGCGCGCCTGCGCGGCGGGCGCGCTTGCCGCTTCTCGGCCGGGCGCGCAGCCGTCGCTCCCGACGGCAGACGAGGTCGACGCGGCCGTCGCTCCTTGACCGCGCAGATTCTGATCGACTGCGACCCTGGGCACGACGACGCGATCGCGCTCCTCCTCGCGCTCGCGAGCCCGGAGCTCGAGCTTCTCGGCGTGACGACGGTCGCGGGCAACCAGACGCTCGAGAAGACGACGGCGAACGCGATCCGCGTCCTCGAGTTCGTCGGTCGGGGCGACGTCGCCGTCGCGGCCGGCGCGGAGCGGCCCCTCGTCCGCGAGCCTTTCGTCGCCGCGTACGTCCATGGCGACACGGGTCTCGACGGCCCGGCGCTGCCGCCGCCGCACGGCGCCCCGACCGAGGCGCACGCGGTCGATTTCCTGGC
>DASZKB010000188.1:0-9627 GCA_035947475.1 Gaiellaceae bacterium
AGCTCGGCCACGAGGCGAACGCTAGCTCGGAGCGCGCGCCGGCTCCGTCGTCTAGCAGCAGCCGCAGCCGCAGCCGGACTCGCAGTCGCAGCAGTCCATGAGCCTCCCGTCGTCGTGGTACGCTGACCGCAGATTATATTGAAGATCATCGATGAAATACCGATCGTCTGCTGCGCGCCCGGCGCGCCCGCCCTCTCGAGGAAGGCGGCCGAGCGTTTCGCGGCCCGCTTCAAGGCGCTGGCCGATCCGGCGCGGGTGGCGATCCTGAACCGGCTCGCGCAGCCGGACACCGAAGCCGTCTGCGTGTGCGAGCTCGTCCCGCTTCTCCGCCTTTCGCAGCCGACCGTCTCGCACCATCTCCGCCTCCTCCGCGAGGCCGGGCTCGTCGCGGCCGAGCGGCGCGGGACGTGGGCGTACTACCGGCTCGTCCCCGAGGCGGTCGGCGAGCTCGCGCTCGCGCTCTCGGGCGAGACGGAGCGGGTGGCGGCGACGGCGTCGAGCTGATTCGCGTGGTAGAGGACGGCGGCCTCCGCGGTGCGCGCCGCCCGCGCGTCGTGGTGGGAGGCGACGGCGTGGAGTAGCTCGGTGCGCACGTCGGCCGCGAGCGCCGAAGCGCGCGCCTCGATCAGGCGGAGGCCGAGGTGGACGTGTCCCAAAAGCGCCCCCTCGGCCGTGGGGAGATAGAGCGGCCCGGCACCGAGCTCCTCCGTCCGGCCGGCGTCGTGGAGGAGCGCGGCGGCGAGGAGGAGGTCGCCGCGGAGGCGCAAGTGGATCTGGGCCGCCTCGCGGCAGAGCGTGGCGACCGCGACCGTGTGCTCGAGCAACCCGCCCGCGTAGGAGTGATGGCCGTCGGGCGTCGCCGGGAGCATCCGGAGCCGCGCGCGGAACTCCGCGTCCTCGAGGAACCGGCCGACGAGCGCTGCGAGGCCGCGATGCGCGAGCTCCCCGCCGAGAAACTCGAGGAACCCCTCGAGCTTGTCGACGTCGCGCCGGGCGGCGGGCGCGAGCGACCCCGGGTCGACGTCGAGGGCCGGCTCGACCGCTCGCACCTCGAGCTGCGGACGCTCACGGAACCGCTCGACGCGTCCGAGGACCCGGACGGCGTCGCCCTCGCCGAAGCGCTGGTCGAGCACCTCGACGTCGTGCCAGACGCGGGCGTCGATCCGGCCCGTCGAGTCGACGAGCTCGAGCGCGAGATAGGGGCGCCCCGTCCGCGTCCGCAAACGCCGCTTGCGCGCGACCGCGAACGTGCCCTCGACGACGCGGTCGTCCTCGAGCTCGGCGATGGCGGCGACCGCGGCCACGGGGCGAGTCTAGGTCCCCGGACGGATGGTAGTGTCGGGCGCGAGTGGGCCTCGTCAAGCCGTTTCGCGCCCTTCGCTACGACGTCGAGACGGCCGGGCCGCTCGACGACCTGGTCGCGCCGCCGTACGACGTCATCACGCCCGCGGTGCGCGCGCGACTGCTCGCCGCGAGCGACTTCAACGTCGTCCGGCTGATCCGCCCGCACGAGCCCGAGGAAGCGGGCCGCGCGTTTCGCGACTGGCGCGCGCGCGGCGTCCTGGTCCGCGAG
The DNA here is from genome assembly GCA_035947475.1 of Gaiellaceae bacterium. GTDB lineage: Bacteria > Actinomycetota > Thermoleophilia > Gaiellales > Gaiellaceae > DASZKB01. Next base: position 1,574 of record DASZKB010000188.1, read on the forward strand.
GAGCGCAAGGCCGCGTGGGTGCTCGAGGAGACGTTCGTCGGCCCCGACGGAATCGCGCGCGCCCGGCGGGCGCTGGTGGCGCGCATCCGGCTTCACCCGTACTCCGACGGCGTGGTCATCCCGCACGAGCGGACGTTCCCGGGGCCGAAGAGGGCGCGGCTTCGCCTCCTGCGGGCCGTGCGGACGAAGCTCTCGCCGATCCTCCTCCTCCACGACGGCCCGCCGCCGGTGCCGCCCCCCGACCGCCCTCCCGACCTGGAGGCCACGCTCGCCGGAGCGACGAGCCGCCTCTGGCGCCTCGCGGACGACTCCGAGGTAGGCGGCGCGCTCGCGGCCGTACGGCCGCCGCTTCTGATCGCCGACGGCCACCACCGCTACGAGACCGCTCGTCGCTTTCACGAGGAGGAAGGCACGGACGAGACGGGCTACGTCCTCGCCGCGCTCGTCAGCCGCGAAGACACCGGCGTGGTCGTGTTCCCGACCCATCGGCTCGTCCGCGGCTCCGTTCCCGAGCTCGACGGGCGCTTCCGCGTCACCGCGCTCAAGGGAACGGCGAGCGAGGCCGTGCAGCGCCTGGACGAGCTTCCGCGCGATCGACCGGGCTTCGTCGTCCTCACGCGCGACGGAACCTCGCTCGCCGAAGGCGACAGCGGCGCGGTCCCGCACCCGGCTCTGGACACCGCCGCGATCGACTCGCTTGCGCTCGAGGGGGTGTCGTTCACCGCGAGCGCCGACGACGCCGAGCGCGCCGTCGCGACGGGCGCCGTCTCGGCGGCGTTTCTCGCCAGAGCGCCGACCGTGGCGGAGATCGAGGCGGTCGCCCTGGCGGGAGAGACGATGCCGCCGAAGTCGACGTACTTCTTTCCGAAGCTCACGAGCGGGCTTCTCTTCTCGCCGTTCGACGAGTAGAACGGGGGGCGGCGGCTACGCTAAGGCGGCCGTGACCGTCTCCCGCCCAGACGTCCTGAAGGCGCTCGAGGGTGTGATCGACCCGGAGCTCAAACGTTCCGTGGTCGAGCTCGACATGGTGCGGGACGTCCGGGCGGACGGCCCCGAGGTGGCGGTCACGATCGCGCTCACCATCGCCGGGTGCCCGCTTCGGGCGAGCTTCCAAGACCAGGTCGAGCGCGCGCTTCTTCCGCTCGAGGGCGTCGAGCGGGTCGCGCTCTCCTTCGACGTCATGACGCCCGAGGAACGCGCCGTGCTCACGACGAAGCTCCGCGGCGGTGTGGCGGAGCGAACGCCCGGGATCTCCGTCGACGCGACAACCCGCGTCCTCGCGGTCGCGAGCGGCAAGGGCGGGGTCGGGAAGTCGTCCCTGGCAGCGAACCTCGCGGCCGCGCTCTCCGTCTCCGGGCGGCGGACGGGCGTGCTCGACGCCGACGTCTACGGCCACTCGATCCCGCACATGCTCGGGATCCACCGGCGCCCCGTCGCCGTCGACAAGATGATCGTCCCGCCCGTTCGTGGCGACTTGAAGGTGATGTCGATCGGCTTCTTCCTCGACGAGAACACCCCGGTCATGTGGCGGGGGCCGATGCTTCACCGCGCTCTCGAGCAGTTTCTCTCCGACGTTCACTGGGGCGAGCTCGACTACCTCGTCGTCGACATGCCGCCCGGGACCGGCGACGTGGCGATCTCGCTCGGCCAGCTTCTTCCCCGCGCGGAAGCGATCGTGGTGACGACTCCGCAGCGAGCCGCTCAGCAGGTCGCCGTCCGCGCCGCGCAGATGGCGCGGAAGACGAACATGCGCCTCGTCGGCGTCGTCGAGAACATGTCGTACCTCGTCGGCTCGGGCGACGAGCTCTTCGGCTCGGGGGGCGGAGAGGCTCTCGCCACGGAGGTCGACACGCCGCTCCTCGCGCGCGTTCCGTTCGACCCCCGGCTCGGGGCTTACGCCGACGAGGGCGAGCCGATCGTCCTCGCCGACCCGGACGCCGAGGTCTCGCGAGCGATCGTCGAGCTTGCCGAGACGCTGGCGGCGACCGGGCGCGAGCGCGGCGTCGGCATCGTGAAGTCGCTCCCGCTCGTCTCCGCCTGACGCCGCCTCCCCGGCGACCGTCAGGACGGCGTTCGCTTGCGGAGCTCTCCCAGGACGACCGGATCGATTCGCGCGACGCCGTCGACGCGCTCCTCGAGGTTCTCCACCGCGGCCCACGCCTCGAAGGCCTCGCCCAGGCTCTCGTCGTCGTAGCCTAGGCCCGCGAGCCGGTCGCGCAGCTCGCGCTCGAGCGCGTCGTCGACCTCGACCCACTCGTCGGCCGGGGTCTCGCCGAAGAGGAGATCGTGGAGCTCGTACAGACGCCGGAGCTCGTCGACCGGCGTCGCGTGGTCGTCGACGCGGAGGTCGACGACGACGTCGCTCGTCCCGCCGTAGCCCCCGTCCTTCTTGACGACGTAGAGCGCGGCCGACTGCTGGCCGCGGCGGTCGCCGCCGGCGCGTTGCGCGGCCGCGAGGGACTCGAGGAGCCGCTCGGCGAGAGGCCGGCCGGCCGTTGCCTCGAACGTTTCGGCGAGGGCGTCGACCGTCTCACGCGAGACGAGCAGGTTGCCTTGCGCCGCGTAGGCCGGCCCCGTTCGCCCGCCCGCCCACTCGAGGCACTCCTGCCCCGTGTACGAGGCGGACCGCCCTTGGCCGTCGACGACCCCGAGCTGGCGACGGCCGCGCTCGTCGTCGGCGGACGTGAGGCGCTCGACGGTCTCTTGCGCCGATGCTCCCTGCCTCAGGAGCGCGAGCCCGTCGGGCCCGTAACGTACGTTCGCCCACGCCTGCGTGGCGAGCGCGCCGACCTCCGGCTCGGCCCAGGCGACCAGCGAGCCGACCGCGAGAAACTTCGACTCGACCGCCACGCCCCATTCCCGCGCCCCGAGATTGCACGCGACGATCGAGTAAGTGCTCGGCCTAGGCGCCATACCGGAGCCGGCGGAAGTCGAGCTCCGTGAGGTCGGCGCGGTCGGGCGGGACGAGGACGCACGCCACCTCCGGGCGCTCGAGCGCGCGAAGGACGGCCTCCTCGGTGGACGCGCGAACGACGACCGGCGTGCCGCGCTCGTGCGCCTCACGGAGGCGCTCGACTTCGCCGACGTCGTCGAGGACGAGCGCCTCGTCGAGCGAGACGGCCGGGTCACCTTCCAAGGCGACCGCGGGAACGCGGCGACCCGTCGCGCCGAACCAACGCTCTCTCACAACGTGATCGTCTCGCCGGGCTGCGGCGCGAGGATCTCGACGCCGGGCGCCTGCTCTCGGAGCTCGTCGGGCGTCCCGGCGAGAAGCGGAAACGTCCCGTAGTGACCGGGCACGCAGCGGCGAACGCCGAGGAGCTCGAGGGCGACGGCGGCCTGCCGGGGCCCCATGGTGAAGTGGTCGCCGATCGGCAGGATCGCCACGTCCGGCTCGAGGTAGCGGCCGATCAGCTGCATGTCCGTGAACGCGGCGGTGTCCCCGGCCGCGTAGACCTTGAAGCCGTTCTCGAGCTCGATCACGTACCCGGCTGGATCGCCCAGGTACGTGATTGACCCGCCGTCCTGGATGAATCCCCCCGAGTGGAGCGCGTGCGTCATCGTGAACTTGATCCCGTCGACGTCGACGGTGCCGCCCTTGTTCATGCCGAGCTCGCTCGCGCCGGCGACGCCCTGCGCCTCGAGCCAGTTCGCCAGCTCGAAGATCGCGACTACGCGCGGCGAGAACTGTCTCCCGAGCTCGACGGCCTCGCCGAGGTGGTCGCCGTGCCCGTGCGTGATCGCCATGATGTCGACCCGCTCCGGCCGGCGCACGTTCTCCGGGGCGTTCGGGTTCGAGAGCCACGGATCGAGGTAGATCCGTTTCCCGCCCGGGCTGTCGATTCGAAACGCGGCGTGGCCGAGCCACGTCAGCGAGACGTCCGCCATCGCTTCTCCTTTCGGTTCGGGCAGGCGAGCCTAGCGCAGACCCGCCGTGGCCCTACCGCCAGTCGATCGAGCGCACCTGGACTGGCTGGGAGATCCCTTTCAACGTCACCGTGCGCGGATCCGAGACGGGGAAGCGGGCGGCCTGGCCGTCGAGGGCGGCGTCGCTCGCCACCACCTCGCCGCCTTCGGCGACGGCGCCGATGCGCGCGGCCATGTGCACACCCTTGCCGCCGTAGTCGCGGCCGCGCCGGGTCGCCTCCGCGCGGTGTAGGCCGACACGGACGGCCGGGAAGAGAGACCCTTTCCTGCGGTGCTCGTCCAAGCGCCGCTGGATCGTGACCGCGCACTCGATCGCGGCGCCGGCGTCGGGGAAGGCGACGAAGAATCCGTCGCCGACCTGCTTGACCTCCTCGGCGCCGTACGCGCGGAAAAGCGTCTGAAGCGTCTCGTCGTGCCAGCGGAGCGCGTTCTCCCAGTACTCGTCGCCGACCAGCTCGAGGACGTCGGTCGACTTCACGATGTCCGTGAACATGAACGTCCTCTCAACGCGGGCGCCCTTCTTCGCTCGGCCGTCCGCAACGGCTTCCTTGCCGAGAAACTCGATCGCGCGGCGATGATCCGGAAGCGCTCCGAGGCGCTCGAACACGGATCGCGCCGCCTCGGCCTCGAGCAGCGCCGCCTCGTCGTCACCGTCGGCGCGGTACGCACGGGCGAGGAGCAGGCGCACGGTCGCCGCCTCGTACGGCGCCCCCAGCTCCTGCTGCCAGAGCCGCCACGCCTTGCGAAGATGACCGACCGCGCCCTCGGCGTCGCCCTTCGCGAGGGAGAGCTCGCCGTAAGCGCCCTCGGCGCTCGCCTCGAGCGCCGGGGTGGCGAAGAGGTCTGCGACCTCGCGAAGTTGCCCGGCAGCCTCTTCGGCCCGCTCTAGATCGCCGGCCGCGATCGCGAGCGTCACCTGCGAAGGCAGGAGACGCGCCCGCTCGAACGGGTCCTGACCCGCCTCGGCGAGGGCCCGCTTGATCGCCTTCGAGGCGCCCTCGACGTTTCCCTCCTCGAACTGAACGAGCGCAAGGCCGGGTTGGGCCGAGTGGCCGTACTCATGCGCCTGCCGGAACGCCTCCTTGGCCGCCGGCAGGTCGCCGACCCGTCGCCGGATCTCGCCGAGCTCGTACATGCCGTCGGCAACGACCCACGCGTTGTAGCCCTGAAGCTCCTCGACGGCGCGCTTGACCTCCTGCTCCGCCTCGGACCAGTCGCCCTTCATGCGCATGACCTCGCCACGGTGAACGCGGCAGACGCCCGGCATCCCAGTGATCGCCTCGCGGTCGCACCAGCGCTTCATCGTGTCGATGAGCTCGGTGGACCGCCGGTAGTCCGTCATGTCGCGGCAGGCCGAGATCGTGCTGCAGTAGAGAAGCGCCGTCGTGAACGTCTCGAGATCGCCACCGACCGCGGCTGCGCTCGCCTCGTCGATCAGGGCGAGGCCCTTCGCCGGCTCGCCCTTTCGGATCAGGACGAGCCCCTGCTGATGGGTCCCCATCGCCTCGACGTCACGATCCTTCAGGCGCTGACCGATGTCCGCCGCCCGCTGGGCCAGCTCGTACGCGGTGTCGAGATCGCCTTGCCCAAACGCCTCGAAGAAGCGCCGGAGAGCGAGCTGACCGTGCTCCGGCCCCTCCGGAAGGTCCTCGAGAAGGTGCTCGGCCCGCCCGAGCCAGCCGGCCGATATCGATCTCGCGAGCTTCGCCGAGTACAGCGTCGAGAGAAGCACGGCGAGAGCGCCCGCCCGCCTCGGATCCTCCGCCTCGAGGTAGGCGGTGTACGCGCGCTCGTAGGCGTCGAGCGCGTCGTCCAAGTGGCCGGTCCAGTACGAGGCGTCGCCGAGCGCCTGGAGGTCTTCGGCGTTGAAATCCGCCTTCCCGTCCGCGCCGCTCAGGAGCTCGAAGGCCTCGCGCCAGGCCCGACGCGCAACAGCTGCCCGCCCCGCGTCGAGCGGCTCTTCGACGATCTGTGTCACAAGCTGGGACTTAGATTGCCACATCGGGCGCCGCGGCAGGCAACGCGCGCACGACGAACGCCTCGACGCGCGCGCGCCGTCCTTTGAGGTCGATCTCGCCGAGGGGCTCGACCACGGTGGCTTCTGGAAGAAGCTCGTACGTCTGGTGGCTGATCACGACCTGGCCCGGCTCGGCACGTTCCTCGAGGCGCGAGGCGACGTTGACGGCATCGCCGATCACCGTCACGGCCCGCTGCTCGAGCGTCCCGACGACGCCGACGCGAGCGGTCCCCGTGTTGACGCCGACGCGAAACCGCGGCCAGCTCGGGTGCGCCGCGGCGAGCCTGGTGGTCTCGCCTTGCAGGCGAAGCCCGGCCCGGACGGCGCGGACGGCGTGGTCCGGCTGGTCGACGAGCGCGTTGAACTCGGCCATGACCGCGTCGCGCACGAACTTGTCGATCGTCGCGTCCTCGGCGCGGAGAACGGCGACGGCCGCGTCGAAGTAGGCGTTCAGCATCTCGACCACTTCGTGCGGCGCCGCGTTCTCGGAGAACGAGGTGAACCCTTGAAGGTCGGCGAAGAGCACCGTAATCGTCCGCGTCTCGTCGTCGGGGACGCGCGCTTGGGCCGCAACGTGCGGCGAGACGTAGCGCTGGAGCTCCCGGACCCATCCGGCCGTGTCGGCGAGCGCGGCCAGCGCCTCGCTGCCCAGCCCGAGCTCCTCGCCGACGTCGCGGGCCGGGCGCTCGGCGACGAGCTGTCGGAGTGCCTCGGCATAGCGGCGATCGAGGCGCGCGAGCGTCCCGTCCAGATAGATGGACGTGAAGGCGCCGGCGAGGGACGCCTCGCGCTTGTACTCGATCCACGCGCTCGCGGCGACGAAGCCGAACGCGGCCAGCATCAGCACATGCCACTCCCACCAGGTGAGGTGCCAGTTCCGGGCGAAGGCGATCGCGAGCATCGCCTCGGCGAGGAGGACGAAGGCGGTCACGACGGCGAGCGGGACGAGCGAGCGGCGACGGCGGTAGAGCGCGAGGTAGCGCCAGGACGCCGCCGCGTAGAGGAGGACGCCGGCCACTGCGAGAGCGCGGAGCGGGCCGGACGCCGCCTCCGCGTCGATCGGGTCGTCGAGCGGCGGCCAGCCGGCGAGCGAGAACACGGCCCAGACCGCCATGAGGGCGACGACGGCCCCGAAGAGCAGGCCCCGGCGCCGGACGACCTCGAAGGCGCGCCGGGGGCTCAGCTCGAGCGACGAGAGGGCGGCGAAGAGAGCGGCGAGGAAGAGCCCGACCGGCGTCGCGATCACGAACCCGCCGTTGGGGCCGGCGAGCAGGACGCCGGGCGTGGCGAGCGCGTGAAGGGCGAGAAACCCGGCGCTCACGAGAAAGGCAAGCGAGACGAGGACGAGGCGGGCGTCCCGCCGGACGACCTGACTCGTCGCGAAGGCTAGGGCGACGCTCACGAGCGCCGCGAGCAGGACGAGCCAGAAGTGCGCCGGGTGGTTCTCCCACGTCGCGTCGAGCTCCGGCCGCGCGACGAGGAGGACGAGCGTCGCGAGCGGGAGGGCGAGGAGGCCGGCCCAGGCCGCCCGCACTAATACGGGAAGCGCACCGTCTCGGCAGCGTCGCGGGCCCACTCGAGGAGCGGGTCGGCCGCGACGAGGCTTCCGACGGTCACGAGGAGGGCGGCCGCGGCGGTCGCGACGAGAACGGGATCGCGCGGCGGCGAGCCGCCCGCGGGAGCGATCCGGGGCTGCGGGAGCTGCATGAACATGGCTCGCACGATGCCGAGGTAGTAGTAGATCGAGACGACGGTCGCGGCCACGCCGGCGATCGCGAGCCACCACCAGCCGCGCTCGATCGCGGCCCCGAACGCGAGCACCTTGCCGAGGAAGAGCCCGGCCGGCGGCAGGCCGATGAAGCCGAACATGAAGACCGCCATCGCGATCCCGTAGAACGGACGCTCCCAGCCGAAGCCGGCCATGTTGTCGAACGTGACTGGGACGCCGAGCTCGCGCTCGCGCGCCGCGACGACGCCGAAGGCGCCGACGCTCATCGCCGAGTAGGCGACGAGGTAGTAGAGGAGCGCGCGGCCCCCGAGCTCGTTCGCGGCCGCGACGGGCATGAGCAGGAACCCGGCGTGCGAGACGCTCGAGTACGCGAGCATCCGC
>DASZKB010000189.1:0-4241 GCA_035947475.1 Gaiellaceae bacterium
GATGGATCTCCTCCTCGCGGCCAAGGACGCCGACGTCCCGATCCTCGGCGTCTGCTTCGGCGGGCAGCTCCTCGCCCGCGTGCTCGGCGGCGACGTGTTCCGCGCCGAGCGCCAGGAGATCGGCTGGCTTCCCGTCGAGACTCGCGACCCCGAGCTCGTCCCCGAGGGGCCATGGTTTCAGTGGCACTTCGACACCTTCGCGCCGCCGCCCGGCGCGCGCCTGATCGCGACGACCGACGTCGGGCCGCAGGCGTACGTGATCGGCCGGAGCCTCGGCGTCCAGTTCCACCCGGAGGTGACGCCCGAGATCATGGACCGCTGGGTGGCCGTCTACCGTCACGAGCTCGACGAGCACGGCGTCGACCCGGACGCGCTTCTCGCCGAGACGCACGAGCGGAGCGAGACGTTCCGCGCGCTCAGCTGGAGGCTCCTCGACCGCTTCCTAGAGCGCGTCGCGCGTCCGCGCGAGCGGATCTGATGGCTACGACGGAGCGAGACGCGGCGGCCTCCGACGGTCGCCCGCGGAGGCGGAGAAGCAGCGTCCGCTTCGCGCCGATCCACCAGCTCCGCGCGCACCAGTACGTCGCCGAGCAGGTCCGCCGCCACATCGCGCTTCGCCTGATCGAGCCCGGCGAGTCCCTCCCCTCGGAGCGCGAGCTGGCCGCGATGTTCGGGGTCGGCCGCCCGACCGTGCAGCACGCGCTTCGGCTCCTCGAAGCCGACCGGCTGGTCGACACCCGGCGCGGGCGGCACGGCGGCACGTTCGTCGCGAGGCCGAGCGAAAACGAGCTCGTCATGGACGAGCTGATCGCGCGCGTCGCGCGCAATCGCGACGAGCTCCACGAGCTCCTCGTCTACCGTCGCGCGCTCGAGCCGCTGGTCGCGCGGATCGCGGCCACGACGCGGCGGAGGGACGACCTGCGCGCGATCCGGAGCGCCGCCGAAAGCGCCGCGCGCGCGACGCTCGAGGACGAATCCATGAAGTACGACACCGAGTTCCACTTCGCCGTCGCGCGGGCGACCAGGAACCGCTTCTTCGCCCGGGCGATCGAGGAGCTGCGGGTCGGGCTCAACGACGCGACGACGCTCCTCCCCGAGTCGGAGGTGTGGCACCGCCGGATCGACGACGAGCACCGCGCGGTTATCGAGGCGATCGAGGCGCGTGACGAGGCCGCCGCCGAGGCGGCGATGGCCGTCCACGTCGGGAACGCGGAGCAGGGGATCCGCGCCGTGCTCGCGGCGGTCAGCCGGCGGCGCGGCCTTGACACCCGCGAAACGGCGTCGTTACGTTGAAAAGGCCTTTCTCTAGTTCCATTTAGGAAGGGGAGCGTGCTCCAGGCCGAGATTCGCTCCGACGACACGAACGTCTTCCCCCGCTTCCTCGGCGCGACGTACCCGAACGTCGAGCGCGGCGAGGGCGTCTGGCTCTACCGGGTGGACGGACGCCCGATCCTCGACGCCTGCGGCGGCGGCGCGATGGTCGCCTGCCTCGGGCACGGCCGGCGCGACATCGTCGAGGCGGCCGCGACCCAGGCGGAGCGGCTCGCGTACATCTACTACCACCACTTCACGAACGAGTCGCAAGAGGAGCTGGCGCGCCGGGTCCTGGACGTCGCGGCGCCGGAGATGGCGCGGGCGCGGTTCGTGACAGGCGGCTCGGAGGCGAACGAGATGGCGATCCGCCTCGTCCGGCAGTACCACGTCGACCGCGGCGAGCCCGAGCGGTGGCGGATGGTATCGCCGGCCCAGGCGTACCACGGCGCGACGATGGGCACGCTCGCCCTGAGCGGGCGGCGCGGGCTCCAACACCCGTACGAGCCGTATCTCGCCGAGCACCTGCACCTGCCGCCGTCGACGCGCAGCCTGGACGAGACGGGCGAGGCGGCTCTTCGCGAGCTCGACCGCGCGGTCGACGAGGCGGGCGCGGAGACGATCGCCGCGTTCTTCTGCGAGCCCGTGAGCGCGGCCGCGCTGCCCGCCTACTCACCGCCGAGCGCGTTCTGGGAAGGCCTTGCCGAGCGGCGCGAGCGCTACGGCTTCCTCGTCGTCTTCGACGAGGTCGTGACGGGCTTCGGGCGCACCGGCTCCTGGTTCGCCGCCCACCAGCTCCCGCTCGAGCCGGACGTGATCACGTTCGGGAAGGGCCTCGGCGCCGGGTACGCGCCGCTCGCCGGGATCCTCTGCCGCGAGGACGTCTACGCCCCCGTGGACGCCGCCTCCCGCAACTTCGAGCACGGCCACACCTGGGACGGCGCCCCGCAGTTCTGCGCCGTCGGGCTCGCGGTCCTCGATGCGCTCGTCGAGGAGCGGCTCGTCGAGCGCGTGCGCGACCGCGGTCCCAGCCTCCGCGACGAGCTCGAGGCCGCCCTGGCCGGCTCGGAGATCGTGGGCGAGGTGCGCGGGCGCGGCTTCCTGCTCGGCGTCGAGCTCGTCGATCCGCGCGACGGCGAGTCCTTCCTCCCGGACGAGCTCAGGGCCGGGCCGCTTCTCGACTCCGTGGCGCTCGAGCGGCACGACGTCCTCGTGACGTCCTCGCACTCGCAACCGGACGGCTGGGCGGGCGACCAGACCCTGCTCGCCCCCGCCTTCACGGCGACGGACGACGAGCTCGCCGAGATGATCGAGCGCTTCGCCGCAGCCGTCGGCGACGTCGAGCGGACGGTGAAGGAGCGGCTCGCGACGGACGTGCCGAAGTGAGCGCCGCCGACCTCACCGAGCTCGCGGCCGAGCCGCGAAGCGAGGCGGCGGACACGCCCGGCGGCGCCGCGGCCGAGTACGTCCTCCTCGGGATGCCGGACGTGAACGGGTACCTGCGCGGCAAGGCCCTCAGCCGGGACGCGTTCGAGAGCGCCGTCCGCGACGGCACGGTCATGACCGACCTGCTGCTCGCGCTCGACCCGGTCGACGCCCCGATCAGCGACTACGAGAGCTTCGGGATCCGGTCGGGCGCAGGCGACCTCGTCGTCCACCCCGACGTCGAGACCCTTCACCCCCTCGCGTGGCGGCCCGGCTGGAGCGTCTGCCTGAGCACGCCGACGTGGCGCGACGGCAGCCGGTGCGAGCTCGCGTCGCGCGAGGTTCTCCGCGGAGCGCTCGCGACGATGGCCGAGCTCGGCTACGACGTCATGGCCGCCTTCGAGTACGAGGTTCGGTTGCGCGAGGAGGACGGGGACTGGCTCTCCACGGGGATCAGCTACAGCCTCATCGAGGTCGGCCGCTTCGAGGAGTTCGCCGCCCGCCTCGTCCCCGCGCTCGAGGCGCTCGGCGTCGAGCTCACCGCCATGCACACCGAGGCCGGTCCCGGACTCCTAGAGCTGAACCTCGCGGCGCGCCACGGCGTACGCGCCGCCGACGACGCCGCCTTCGTCAAGCTCGCGGTCAAGGACATCGCCGCCTCGCTCGGGCTGCGGGCGAGCTTCCTCGCGAAGACGAACCCCGGCGAGGAAGGCTCGAGCGGGCACGTTCATCTCTCGTGCTGGAGCGACGGCGCGAACGCCTTCGCGCCCGCCGACGGCGGCGGCGAGCTGCCGCAGCCGCTCACCGCCGCGATCGCCGGCATCCTCGACCATCTCGACGCCGCCTCCCTCCTCCTCAACCCGACGATCAACTCGTACAAGCGGCTCGTGCCCGGTTGGTTCGCTCCCGTCAACCGAAGCTGGGGGATCGAGAACCGCTCGGCCGCCCTCCGCGCGATCGCGGCAGCTCGGCCCGAACGCTGCCGGATCGAGTGCCGGCGGCCCGGCGCGGACGCGAACCCGTACCTCGCTCTCGCCGCCCTCGTCGTAGCCGCGGCCGAGGGGATCCGGCGAGGAGCCGAGCCGCCCGCCCCGGTGGAAGGCGACGCGTACGCGCGGGAGGACCTTCCGGAGCTTCCGGGCTCGCTCGAGAGCGCGCTCGCCGCCTTCCGCGCGGACGAGGCGTTTCGCCGCGCGCTCGGCGAGAGCTTCAGCGAGTACTACGCAACCTCGCGCGAGTGGGAGCTGCGCGCGTGGCGCGAGTCGGTGAGCGACTGGGAGCGCGAACGCTATGAGCGCGCCGTCTAGCGACGTCCTTCCCGTCATCGGCCTCTGCGCCGCGCGCGAGCAGGCGCGCTGGAGCTTCTGGGACCGGCCCGCGCACCTCGTCTCGAACTCCTACGTGCGCGCGGTGCAGCGCGCGGGCGGCGCCGCCGTCCTCCTCCCCGTGGACGAGCGCGCCGCCGAGCGGGTGGTCGGGCTGATCGACGCGCTCCTTCTGATCGG
>DASZKB010000190.1:0-4563 GCA_035947475.1 Gaiellaceae bacterium
CTCGAGGAGCCCGAACGTGACGACGATGACGCCGATCCCGACGATGATGGGAAGCGAGCCCAGCTCGCCCGCGCGGACCCCTTGCCACCAGAGGCGGAGGTAGCCGGAGAGCGTCTGCGACTCGCCCGTCTCGTCGAGAGCGGCGCCCGCGGTGATCGCGTGGACGACCTCCTGCTGCGTCGTCTTCTCCCGCTCGAAGAGCGCCACCCGCTGGCCGAGGCGCAGGACGGTGATCCGGTCCGCGACCTCGAACACGTCGTGGAGGTTGTGCGTGACGATCGCGACGCCGAGGTCGTGCTCGGCGAGACGGCGGACGAGGTTCAGCACCTGGCGCGTCTGCGCCACCCCGAGCGCCGCGGTCGGCTCGTCGAGGATGACGATCCGCGAGTTCCACATGACTGCCTTCGCGACCGCCACGGATTGGCGCTGGCCGCCCGACAGGCCAGCGACTGCCTGGCGAACCGACTGGAGCGTCGTCACAGAGAGGCTGTCGAGCGTCTCTCGCGACGAACGCTCCATCGCTGACTCGTCGAGCACGACGCCCGTTCGCGTCCGCTCGCGCCCGAGGAACATGTTCGCGACGACGTCGAGGTTGTCGGCGAGCGCGAGGTCCTGGTAGACGACCTCGATCCCGAGCCGGGCGGCGTCGCGCGGGCCGTGGATGTGCACCTGGTTCCCGTCGAGGAGGACCTCGCCCTCGTCGAACGGGTAGATCCCGGCGATGCCCTTGATGAGCGTCGACTTGCCGGCCCCGTTGTCGCCGACGAGCGCCATGACCTCGCCCGGGCGGATCTCGAAGTCCACGCGGTAGAGCGCCTGGACCGCGCCGAATGCCTTCGAGACCTTCCTGCACTCGAGGAGCGGTGTCGTCTCTGCCATGCCCGGCTGGACGCGCCGTGGAGGGGCGCCGGACGGCGCCCCTCCGACCGGCCTAGCTCGTCAGCTCTGCTCCCTGCAGAAGTCGCTCTGCGCCGTCTGGCCTCGGCAGACCTCCTCGACGGTCCGGAAGTTGTCGGCGATCACGGTCTCCTGGATGTTGTCCTCGGTGACCGCGATCGGAGTCAGCGCGAAGTACGGGACGACGCCCTCACCCTCCGGCGCGTCGGTCGGCTGCCCGTCCTCGGCCGTGATGCCGATCAGCTCGAACTCGGCGTCGGCCTGGACGTTCTGGATGTCCTCGCCGTTTCGAAGCGCGAGCGCGACCGCGGCGGCGACTGCCGCCTCGGCCTCGATCGGCTTGTAGACGGTCATCGTCTGCTTTCCGAGAAGGATGTTCTGGATCCCGGCGACGGTCGCGTCCTGGCCGCTCACCGGAGCGCCTTCGACCCCGGCCGCCTCGAGCGCGTTGATCGCCGAGTTGGCGAGCCCGTCGTTCGCCGCGAAGACGGCGTCGACGTTGTTGTTCGCGTCCGTCAGGATCTGCTCCATGATCGTCTGGGCCTCCTGGTTGTCCCAGCCCGGGACGTGCTGGTCGGCGACGAGCTCCCAGTCGCCCGCGTCGACCCGCTGCTCCACGGTCTCGGCGTAGCCCTGGCGGAAGAGGAACGAGTTGTTGTCCTCCTCGCCGCCGTTCAGCATCACGACGCGCGGCTTCTGAACGTCGAGCGCGTCGATGGCGGGCTCGAGGACCTCCGCCATGGTCGCGCCGACCTGGACGTTGTCGAAGCTCACGTAGGCGGCACCGCCGGACCCGCCGGTGTTGAAGCGGTCGTACTCGACCACGTCGACTCCGGCGTCCTTGGCCTGGTCGATGATCGCGGCCCCCGATCCCGTGTCGATGCTCACGAGGAGGATCACGCTCGCCCCGTCGGCGATCGCCTGCTCGGCCTGCGACTGCTGCTGCGCCGCGTCGCCCTCGGCGTTCACGATGTTGTGCTCGACGCCGGCGTCGGTGAACGCCTGCTCGAAGAAGCGGCGGTCGTCCGACTCCCAGCGCGGGGAGCTGGCGCTGTCGGGAAGGAGGACCCAGATGCTGCCCTCGCCTTGGCCGCCTTCGCCTTCCCCTTCCGCGGCGGTCTCACCGCCCCCGCCGTCGTCGTCACCGCCGCAGCCGGCGGCAATCGTGCCGAGCGCGAAAACGAGGGCGAGCAGCATGACGACGAGGCGCCAAGGCGCTCGCGTTTCGTTCGATCGGGGTCCGGGTCTCCTCACTCTCGTCTCCTCTCGCAGAACGGCGCGGCCTGGCGGCCTGTGAAGACGCAACGCTAGGGAGACCGTCGGGCAAATTCAACTTCTATCCGTTTGCGCCCGGACGAGGGCTGCTGCGCGTTCCGGAGCCAGCCCCGCAGCGGCCCCGAGCGGTTTAGCAGGGTGGACGTAGTTCGCTTCGTCAGTCGCCCCGAAGCCGCGCGGTCGCTGCCCGAAGCGCCTCGCGCGACATCTCGTGTCGGTGGTCGCGAACGAACCCGGCGACCGCCTCGGGGTCCGCACGCGAGAGCTCGCGGAGGACCCAGCCGACGCCCGTCTGACTGAAGCGCGCCGGGTCGCGCACGTTCGAAGCGCACACGTCGAGGATGAGCCGGGCCAGGCCCGGAAAGACGTCGTCGGCGCGCGGCGCGAGGTTGACGAACGCCACCGCGGCCGCGCGTCGCTGCCAAAGGGACTCCGCGGAGCGCCACGCCGCAACCGCCTCGGCGGCCGCCCGCGGGTCGGGGGCGCGCTCGATGAACGGCCCGAGCACCTTCACGCAGTACCAGTCGCACGTGCTCCAGTCGTCGATGTCGCCTTCCGCGAACGGCCGCGCCAGGCGCGGGACGTCGGCGAGGGTGAGGTGGCCGAGAAGCCGTTCGGCGAGCGCGAGCACACCGGTCAGCTTGTCCTCGCTATACGGCTCCACGAAGAGGCGGAGCGCGATCTCGACCTGCCGCTCGGCCGGGAGCGCGGCGAGCTCCCGGTCTTCCCAAAGCTCGTGCATCACCCTCCGGATCTCGGCCATCGGCGCGCCGCGGAACGGCACCGCTCCCTTCAGGTACCGCTCCCACCACGCGCGCGTCCACTCGTTCGCCGCCGCGTCGAGCCGGGGGCCGAGGTCGCGAAGGACCGCTTCGATGTCGGCGGCGGGCGCTATCCGCGCGCGCCCAGCGCCTCGGTGACGATCCGCTCCTGCTCCAGCAGGTGGGCCGTCGGGTACCCCTCGCTCGGGCTCGCGCGCCACGGGCGCCCGCAGTAGCGAAGCTCGATCTCCTCCGGAAGCCCTTCCTCGAGCCGGTGGCGGATCGCCCGCCACGGGCCCATGTTCTGGGGCTCCTCCTGCGTCCAGACGACCTGCTCGACGTTCGGGTAGCGAGCGAGCAGCTCGTCGTAGGCCGCGACCGGGAACGGGTAGAGCTGCTCGAGGCGCGCCACCGCCACCGCGTCCGAGGCGCCGGCGCCGCAGGCGGGATGGCCGACGATGTCGTAGTAGACCTTCCCAGAGCACAAGACGAGTCGGCGGACGTCCGGCCGCTCGTCCGCTTCGACCGTCGGGTCGTCCAGGATGGGCTTGAACCGTCCGGCGGTGAGATCCTCCATTCGCGACGCCGCTTGCTTCAGGCGCAGGAGCCCCTTCGGCGTGAAGACGACGAGGGGCCGGGCGCGCGGAGCGAGCGCCTGGCGGCGTAGGAGGTGGAAGTACTGGCCGGCGGTCGTGCAGTTCGCGATCCGGATGTTCTCCTGCGCGGCGAGCTGCATGAAGCGCTCGAGCCGCGCGCTCGAATGCTCGGGCCCGCTCCCCTCGTAGCCGTGCGGGAGGAGAAGGGTGAGACGCGACGTCCGGCCCCACTTCGCGAGGCCTGCAACGATGAACTGGTCGACGATCACCTGCGCTGCGTTGATGAAGTCGCCGAACTGCGCCTCCCAGAGCACGAGCGCCTCAGGCGCCGCCATCGCGTAGCCGTACTCGAAGCCGAGGCAGGCGAGCTCGGAAAGGGGGGAGTTGTGGAGCTCGATCGACGCGCGCGCGTCGGGCAGGTGCTGGATCCCGGTCCAGGTCTGTCCGGTCTCGGCGTCGTGGAGCGCGAGATGGCGTTGCGAGAACGTGCCGCGCACGGTGTCCTGACCCGTCAGGCGGACGGGGACGCCCTCCGCGGCGAGCGCCGCCAGCGCGAGCGCCTCGGCGTGAGCCCAGTCGAGGCCCCCTTCGCCGAGCGCCTCGCGGCGCCGCTCGAGCTGCTTCGCGAGCTTCGGGTTCACGTGGAAGCCGTCGGGGACGGCGAGCAGGTGCTCGTTCAGCTCGCGAAGCCGTTCGGCCGGGACGGCCGTCTCGATCTGGGCATCGCCGGCGCGCCCCGGGCGGCGCTCTTTCGAGGGCGCGCGCGCGCCACCGGCCGCGATCGACGCCTTGAGCGCTTCGTGCGCGTCGCGCATGCGCTGCTGCACCTGCTCGACGACGCGCTCGGCGTCCTCCACGGAGACGATTCCCCGCTCCGCGAGCCGCTCGGCGTACTGCTCGCGCACGGGCGGCTGGCGCTCGATCGCCTCGTACATGCGCGGCTGCGTGTAGGACGGCTCGTCGCCCTCATTGTGGCCGAACCGTCGGTACCCCACCAGGTCGACGACGACGTCGTGGTGGAAGCGCGCCCGGAA
>DASZKB010000191.1:0-3334 GCA_035947475.1 Gaiellaceae bacterium
ACCGGCACCCGCAACCGGATGGCCTCCTCGACCGTCCACCGGCCCTCACCGGAATCCTCGGTGTAGCCGGAGATCTGGGCGAATCCCGGATCCTCCTTCAGCGCCTTGGCCAGCAACTGCTGCAGCCATGACCGCACCACCGTGCCGTTGGTCCACGCCTGATACACCGCCTGCGGATCCTGCACCAGCTCCTCGGCGGCCAGCATCTCGTAGCCCTCGGCATAGGCGCTCATCAACGCGTACTCAACGCCGTTGTGCACCATCTTCACGAAGTGGCCCGCGCCGGCGGAGCCGACGTGCGCGTAGCCGGCCTCCGGCGCGAGCGCCTCGAACGCCGGCTCGACGATCTCGACCGCCTCGCGATCGCCGCCGGCCATGATGCAGTAGCCGACCTCGAGCCCCCAGATCCCGCCCGAGACGCCCGCGTCGACGAACTGGATCCCGTGCTCGGCGGCGACCGCGTGGCGGCGCTGCGAGTCCCGGAAGTTCGAGTTGCCGCCGTCCACGATCACGTCGCCCTCCTCGAGGAGGCCGAGGAGCTCGGTGAACGTGGCGTCGGTCGGCGCGCCCGCGGGGATCATGAGCCACACCACCCGCGGCGCCTGCTCGAGCTGGCCGACGAGCTCCTCGAGCGACGACGCCGTCCCACCGCCGCTCCGCGCGTAGCCCATGACGTCGTGGCCGTCGCGCCGCAGGCGTTCGGCCATGTTGCCGCCCATGCGGCCGAGGCCGACCATCCCTAGTCTCATTCCACATCCTCCAATCTGATCCGCGCCACTCGCCGCCCGCGCTCCTTGAGCGCTTCGAAGTCGCCCGCCGCCTGCGCCGCGATCAGGCGCCGGAAACCGAAGTCGCGGCCCGGGATCGGCAAGTCTTCGCCGAGGTCGTCGACCACCTGGAGAAAGACGCCGGTGTTCGGGCCGCCCTTGTGCAGCTGGCCGGTCGAGTGGAGGTACCGCGGGCCGAGCCCGACGGTGACGACGCAGCCCGTCTCCCGCGCCCGCCCGACGAGCGGCTCCAGCCGGGGGTCGGCCGCCGGGTCGACGAACCCGAGAATCGCGACGTAGTCGCCTTCCTCCACCTCGGCCAAGAGCTCGTCGACCGAGCCCTCGGGCTCGAGCTCGATGTCGCGGCCGGCCTCGAGGATCGCCGTCGTGCGATCCTTGGCCGCCTGGACGTCGGGCTGGTCGAACGGGTTGATGCCGATGAGCGCCCCCGCGACGGCCATCGCGAACTCCCAGCGGAAGAACTCCTGCCCGAGCTCGTAGGGGTCGGCGACCCTTACCTCCTCGGCCTGGCGGTCCGGCCCTTCGCGCGTCTCGCCGGGCACGGGCACGAGCCCCTTCCCTTCCTTCCCCGTGGACTCCGCGATCAGCTGCTCGGCCCAGAGGCCGAAGCCGCCCGGGTTCGGGTTCAGCAAGACCTTGTCGCGCCCCTCACGCCAGCCCTGCCCGAGGCGCTCGCCGAGCTCGCAGCCCGGGTTGCCCTCCTCGAGCCGGCAGGCCTCGACCATCTCCAGCGTACGAAGGAGGAGCCGCGAGAGGTCGACGCCCATGAGGACCGCCGGAACCATCCCGAACGCGGAGAGCGCCGAATAGCGCCCGCCGATCGTCGGCTCGCCGGCGAAGACGGCCCGAAAGCCGCGCTCGCGCGCGAGCTGCTCGAGGGGGGTACCGGGATCGGTGATGGCTACGAAGGCGTCGCCACGGCCCCCCGTTCGCTCCCAGAAGTAGTCGAGGTGGCACCGAGTCTCGAGGGTCGCCCCCGACTTCGAGGCGACGACGAAGAGGGCGTGCTCGGTATCGAGCCGGCCCTCGAGCGCCGTGATCGCCCCCGGGTGCGTGGTGTCGAGGACGTGGACCGTCTCGCTCGCGAACGCCCGCCGGAGCACCTCCGTCGCCAGGCTCGACCCGCCCATGCCCGCGAGGACGACGTCCGCGAAATCAGCCTCGCGGACGGACTCGGCGAACGCTTCGAGATCGCCGAGGCGCTCCTGCATCCGCGCCGGCTCGTCGAGCCAGCCGAGCCAGCTTGCCTCGTCATGCCCGGTCCAGAGCGTCGCGTCTCGGGCCCACACCCGCTCGACGACGTCGCGCGTCTCGACCCTCATCTCTTCAAGCGAAAGGGCTCGGCCATCTAAGCCGCCACGACCTCGCCCTGCTTCGCGCGGATCCCGTCGAGGAGCTCGTGGAACGAGTCGGCGAACTTCTCGACCCCCTCGCGCTCGAGCGTCGCGGTGACGTCGTCGTAGTCGACGCCCGCCTCGGCGAGCTGCTCGAAGACGCGCTTCGCGTCGTCGACGCCTTCCTCGAGGGTGAGGCGCGCCTCGCCGTGGTCCTGGAACGCGCGGATCGTCTCCTCGGGCATCGTGTTCACCGTCTTCGGCCCGATCAGCTGCTCCACGTACATGACGTCGCGGTAGTCGGGGTTCTTCGTCGACGTCGAGGCCCACAGACACCGCTGCGGGGTCGCGCCGCGCGACCGAAGCGACTCCCACCGCTCCCCGGAGAAGATCTCCTTGTAGCGCTGGTACGCGAGCTTCGCGTTCGCGATCGCGAGCTTGCCCTTGAGCTCGTCGTGGCCGCCGATCTCGTCGAGCCGCCGGTCCGCCTCCGTGTCGACACGCGAGACGAAGAAGCTCGCCACGGACGCTACGTCCGTCGGATCCCCACCGGCCTCGACGAGCCGCTCGAGGCCGCGAATGTACGCCTCGGCGACCTCCGCGTAGCGGTCGAGCGAGAAGATGAGCGCGACGTTGATCGAGCGGCCCCGCGCGATCATCTCTTCGATCGCGGGAAGGCCTTCCTTCGTGGCCGGGATCTTCACGTAGAGGTTCGGCCGCTCGATCGAGTCATGGAGGCGGACAGCCTCCGTGATCGTCGCCTCGGTGTCGTGGGCAAGCCCCGGATCGACCTCGATCGAGACGTAGCCGTCGCAGCCGCGGCACCCCTCGTCCCAGACCCGGCGAAGGAGGTCGCAGGCGTCGCCGACATCCTGCGACGCAAGCGCGATGAAGAGCTCCTTCGGGTCGTCCTCGGTCTCGAAGAGCTCACGGAGCTGGTCGTCGTAGGCGTCCCCCGCGGAGATCGCCTTCTGGAAGATGGTCGGGTTCGACGTGACGCCCGAGATGGCGTCGTCCCGCATCATCCGCTCGAGCTCCCCGCTCTGGAGAAGCTGCCGTGAGAGGAAGTCGAGCCAGACGCTCTGGCCCAGCTCCGAAACCTGCTGCAGTCGTGTCTCAGCCATGGTGAACCGCCTCCATATCTTCGATCTTCTCGAGTCTTTTTCTGTAACGCTCGCCCCCGTCGAAGCGGGCCTGTAGGAACGCGCGCAC
>DASZKB010000192.1:0-5085 GCA_035947475.1 Gaiellaceae bacterium
CTTCCTCGACCGCCCTGAGGCCGGGAAAGGCGGGGAGGAGCGAAGGGTGGACGTTCATGGCCGGGAAGCGGTCGAGGAAGCCGGGGGTGAGGAGCTGCATGTAGCCGGCGCAGACGACGAGGCGGACGCCGTGGCCGGCGAGCCACTCCGCCATCGCGCGGTCGCGCTCCTCGCGGGAGCCGTGCTCACCGAGTGGAAAGACGGCCGTCGGAACGTCGACCGCGCGGGCGCGCTCGAGGGCGCCCACGCCGGAGACGTTCGAGGCGACGGCCACGACCGGCAGCCCAGCGTCGAGAAGCGCCTGCAGATTCGTGCCCTCGCCGGAGACGAGGACGCCGATCACGCGCGCTGGATCCTGCCGATCACGAGCTCTCCGGCCGGCTCGGGGACGACGGCGCAGTACCCGACCCCGAGGTTGAAGACCCGCCGAAGCTCCTCCTCGTCCACGTGACGCGCGAGCCAGGCGAAGACGCGCGGGCGCTCCCAGGAGCGCCAGTCGATCTCGGCGCGGAGCCCGTCCGGGACGACGCGCGCGAGATTGCCGAGGATCCCGCCGCCCGTCACGTGTGCCAGTGCGCGCACGTCGGTTCGGTCGCGAAGCCGCCGGACGGCGTCGACGTAGACCCGCGTCGGGGCGAGCAGGTCCTCGCCGTCGTAGCGCTCCGCCGCGAGGACGCGGCGGGCGAGCGTGAACCCGTTCGCGTGGAGGCCGGCGGACGGAAAGCCGACGACGTAGTCGCCCTCCTCGATACGCGAGCCGTCGACGAGATCCACCCGCCGGACGAGCCCGACGCACGTGCCGGCGAAGTCGATCTCGCCGTTGCGGTAGACGCCCGGCATCTCCGCGCTCTCGCCGCCGAGAAGCGCGCACCCGACCTCCCGGCACACGCCGGCGGCGCCTTCGACGAGCTCGGCGACCTGGTCGAGGTCGAGGCGGTGCGCCGCCACGTAGTCGAGGAAGAACAGTGGATCCGCGCCCGTCGTCAGGACGTCGTTCACGCAGTGCGCGGCCAGGTCGCGGCCCGCGTCACGCAGCCGTCCCGCCTCCCGCGCGAGGACGAGCTTCGTGCCCACCCCGTCGGTGGAGGCGGCGAGAAGCCGCTCGTCGTCGAGCGCGAAGAGGCCGGCGAAGCCGCCGAGCCCTCCGACCACCGCCTCGCCCCACGTCGACTCGGCCGCCCCGCGGAGGCGCTCGACCACCTCCTCGGCCGCGGCGAGCGAGACGCCCGCGGCCGCGTACGTCGTCACCGGAGAACCTCGGCGGCAAGCTCCGGGCGGCCTTCGGGACCGTCGGGAAGAAAGCGGACGATGGTCTCTCCGACCGCCACGTCGGCGCCGTCGCGGTCGGCGTCCAGGACGGTCGCCATCGCGTCCGCCTTGGCGTCGGGGTCGTCGGCGAGCAGGTGGATCTCGGCGAGGCGGAGCTCTCCGGCTCGCGTGAGCGTGTCGTCGATCCACTCGCGCGGCGGGTGCACCTCGAGCCGGTACCCCGCGTTCGTGACGATGAAAGTGCGCTTCCCGGGGTGGTCCTGGATCTTGAGGTCGAGGTCGGCGGCGCGCTCGAGCGCTTCCTGAAAGCCGTCCTCGTCGAGCGCGACGCCGAGGTGGTCGACGCGCGGGCGCTCCCAGTGGCCCGGCTGGAGGACGACGCTGACGGCGCCGCGCGCGAGCTCGATCAGCCGGAGGCGGAACCCCATCTCGTCGAGCTCGTCCCACGAGACGCCCGGCTCGAACCAGTGCGAGGTGTCGCCGAGCCACCCGTAGCGGGCGACGAGGTCGAACCCGAGCTTGCCGACGTAACGAGCTTCGACGAGCCGCACCTTGCTCGTCACAAGGTGATAGTGAAACAGGTGCACCGGGCGCGAGTATCGTATCCCCGCCCCCGGCCGCTTCCTGACGGAAAGGAGAGGCAGTGTCGCAACCGCCGCCCCCAGAGCCGCCGCCGCAGGGCTTCGAGCGCCCGTACTACGGAGCGACGCTGCCGCTCCCTCCCGTGAGCGGCGAGCTCATCGTCTTCGCGCTCGCCTGGCTCGTGGCGGCGTTGATGGCCCTCGCCACCGACGAGGTGAACGCGGTTCACTTCCTCACCGCGACGGTCGCGCTCGCGGTCGGCTACATGGTCGCGCGCGGGATCGCGAAGGCCGGCAAGGGGCCCGAGGGCCGCTGGGGCTAGGGGTGGCGAGCACGGCCGCCGACCGCCTCTGGCGCCACTTCACGCGCGCCGCCGACCGACCCGTCGTCTTCGAGCGAGGCGAGGGCTGCTACGTCTGGGATACGGAGGGGAACCGCTACCTGGACGGGCTCTCCGCGCTCTACTGCGTGAACATCGGCTACGGGCCGTGGCCGGAGATCGCCGAGGCGGCCGCCGACCAGCTGACCCGCCTCCCGTTCCACACCAACTGGACGGGGCACGCGACGCCCCCCGCGCTCGAGCTCGCCGACAAGCTCGCCGAGCTCGTCCCCATCGACGTCGGGCGGATCTTCTTTGTCTCGGGCGGCTCGGAGGCGGTGGAGACCGCCCTCAAGGTTGCCCGCCAGTACCACCTCCTGCGCGGCGAGCCCGGGCGTTACAAGTTCGTGACGCGGCGAAGCTCGTATCACGGGACGACGCTGGGCGCGCTCTCGATCAACGGCAACCCAGGTCTTCGCGCGCCCTTCGAGCCGCTTCTGCCGGGATCGGTGCGGGTGGCGATGCCGTACCGCTACCGCTGTCCCTACTGCGCGGACGCGCCCGCGTGCGTCCTCCGCTGCGCCGACGAGATCGACGTGGCGATCCGCGCCGAGGGGGCAAGCACCGTCGCCGCCGTCCTCCTCGAGCCCGTGCAGAACTCGGGCGGGTCGATCACGCCCCCGCCCGGGTACTTCGAGCGCGTCCGCGAGATCTGCGACGAGCACGGCGTCCTCCTCGTCGCGGACGAGGTCATCTCGGGGTTCGGCCGCGTCGGGGACTGGTTCGGCTCCACCCGGTATGGGATCGAGCCGGACATGATCACGGTCGCGAAGGGAGTGACGTCGGCCTACGCCCCGCTCGGGGCGCTGATCGCGTCGCCGAAGGTCATCGAGCCCTTCTTCCGCGGGCCGAAGGACATCCTCATGCACGGGATCACGTTCGGCGGCCACCCCGTCGCCTGTGCGATCGGGCTCGCGAACCTGGCCATCATGGAGCGCGAGGACCTCATCGGCCACGTGCAGCGCGAGATGGAGGCGTTCCGGGGCCTGCTCGACGAGCTCGTGGACGAGCACCCGATGGTCGGCGAGGTGCGCGGCGACGGCTTCTTCTACTCGCTCGAGCTCGTCAAGGACAAGGAGACGAAGGAGACCTTCCCGCCCGCGGAGCGCGACGACCTCATCAAGGGGTTTCTGACCCCGCGCTCCCGGGAGCTCGGGCTCCTCTTCCGTGTCGACGATCGCGCCGAGACGGCGGCGCAGCTCGCGCCGCCGCTCGTCGCCGGGCCGCAGGAGTTCGAGGAGATGGTCGGGACGGTTCGCCAGGTTCTCGACGAGGCGTGGGAGCGCATCACGCCGACGCGGACTCGAACCGCAGCTTCCTGAGCTTCAGGTCCTCGGGGATCCGCGTCGGGTACGACCGCGTCAGGCAGGCGCGGCAGAACGTCCTCTCGGGGCGGCGCGTCGCCTGCTGGAGGCCCTCGACGGAGAGGTAGGCGAGCGAGGTGGCCCCGATCAGCTCGCGGACCTCGTCGACGCTCCGGGTCGACGCGACCAGCTCGTCCTCGTCCGCCATGTCGATCCCGTAGAAGCACGGGGAGACGACCGGCGGCGACGACACGCGCACGTGGACCTCGTCGGCGCGCGCCTCGAAGAGCATGGCGACGATCTCGCGGGTGGTCGAACCGCGCACGATCGAGTCGTCGACCACTACGACGCGCTTCCCCGCCACCTCGGCGAGGGGGTTGAACTTCGCCTTCACGCCGTGCTCGCGGAGCGCCTGGTCGGGCTGGATGAACGTCCGCCCGACGTAGCGGTTCTTGATGAGCCCCTCCGCGAAGGGGATCCCGCTCGCGCGCGCGAAGCCGATCGCGGCCGGCGTCCCCGAGTCCGGGACGGGCATGACGACGTCGGCGGCGACGGGGGCTTCCTCGGCCAGGCGCTCGCCCATCCGGACGCGCGCGCCGTGCAGCTCGACGCCGCGGAGCTTCGAGTCCGGGCGGGCGAAATAGATGAACTCGAAGATGCAGAGGGCGCCGGCGCCGCGAGGCTCGACCGCCTGGTCGGTCCGGCAGCCGGCGTCGTCGACGACCACGAGCTCGCCCGGCCGGAGCTCACGGACGGTCTCCGCCCCGAGGAGGTCGAAGGCGCAGGTCTCGGACGCGAGCAGAAAATCGTCGCCGAGCCGCCCGAGCGCGAGCGGCCGGATCCCGTCGGGATCGCGGAAGGCCACGAGCTTCCCCTCGGAGAGGAGGACGGCCGAGAACGCGCCCTCGATCCTCGCCATGGTCGCGGCCACGGCCTCGTCGAGCGGCCGCGGGTCGTGCGCGACGAGGGCGGCGATCACCTCCGTGTCCGACGTCGAGCGCAGCCGCGCTCCCCGCTCGACCAGCTCGGCGCGTAGCTCGCTCGTGTTCGTCAGGTTCCCGTTGTGCCCGAGGGCGACCGTTCGCGCGGAGCCGTGCTGGACGATCGGCTGCGCGTTCACCCAGCGCGTCGAGCCGGTCGTCGAGTAGCGGGCGTGCCCGATCGCGGCTTGCCCCCGGAGCCCGCGGAGCTTCTGCTCCGAGAAGACCTGCGTCACGAGCCCCATCTCCTTCAGCACTGTGAGCCGGGCGGCGTCCGACACCGCGATTCCCGCCGACTCCTGGCCGCGGTGCTGGAGCGCAAAGAGGCCGAAGTAGGCGAGCCGCGCGACGTCGCGCGTCGGCGCGTAGATGCCGAAGATCCCGCACATCAGCCGAGCCCTCCGTCGTACGCCGTGCGGAGATCGTCGAGCGGGACGCCGAGCAACGACGGCCCGCCCACGACGCCGATCTGGCGGAGCGCGACTCCCTCCAGGCGAGCGAGGTCGCCCGGAGCGCAGGTGACAACCGCCTGGCCGCCGCCCTCGCCGAACCACGTGAGGGCGTCCTCGCC
>DASZKB010000193.1:0-3289 GCA_035947475.1 Gaiellaceae bacterium
GGGTCCACCCGCACCTGCTCCGCCACTCCTTCGCCACGCATCTCCTCGAGGGCGGGGCCGACCTGCGCAGCGTCCAGGAGATGCTCGGGCACGCGGATCTCGGCACGACGGAGATCTACACGCACGTGTCGGAGCGCCGCCGCCGCGACGCGTACTTCCGCGCGCACCCGCACGCGCGGCGCCGCTAGCGCGGACCGGCCTTGCGCTTGAGCGTGCGGTGGACGCTGGTCGCCGCCGCGCGCAGGTCTTTCTCCTCGGCCTCGCCGGCGAGGTGCGCGAGCAGCGTGAGCGTGTCGCGGTTGGCCGAGCCGTTCTTCAGCGAGAGGACGGCGAGCCGCCGGACGGCGTGGTTCGGGTCGTCGTTCGCAAGCTTGTGGAGGAGCGGCCTGACGGCGTTCACGACGCCCGGGTGGTCGCGCGAGAGAAGCTCAAGCGAGAGGAGCGCCGAGCCGCGGCAGGCCGGGCTCTCGTCCTCGAGGCCGCGGCGGAGAAGCTCGGTCTTCTCGCGGAACCGCAGCTGGCCGATCGTGCGGTAGGCGAGCGCGCGCTCACGGAAGTCGCCGCTTCGAGCCGCCGCCTCGAGGTCGTCGGCGACCTCGCGCCGAAGGTCGGCGAGCGCACGCTCGTCGGTGAGGTCGCCTGCCCGGGCCGCCGCCTCGGCGAGGTTCAACGGCGCTGCGCGACGGGGTATTCGCGGCGGGGCGGCCCGACGTAGTCCGAGTTCGGCCGGATCAGGCGGTTGTCGCGGTGCTGCTCGATCACGTGCGCGGCCCAGCCGACGACGCGGCTCGCCACGAAGAGCGTGGTGAAGAGGTCGGTCGGGATCCCGAGGTAGTGGTAGGTCGAGGCCGAGTAGAAGTCCACGTTCGGGTAGAGCCCCTTCTCCTCGGCGACGACCCGCTCCATCCGTTCGGACATGTCGAACCAGTTCGGCTCGGAGTCGTCGGCGTGCTCGCTGAGCATCTTCGAGTACTCCTTCAGGATCGCCGCGCGCGGGTCCATCGTCTTGTAGACCCGGTGGCCGAAGCCCATGATGCGCTGCTTCTCCTCGAGGCGGCGGCGCACCTCGTCCTCGACCCCGTCCGGATCGCGGACCGACTCGAGCGTCCGCATCACCTGCTCGTTGGCGCCCCCGTGGAGCGGGCCTTTGAGCGCTCCGATCGCGCCCGTGACGGCGGAATGCATGTCGGAGAGCGTCGAGGCGATCACCCGCGCGGTGAACGTCGAGGCGTTCATCTCGTGATCCGCGTGGAGGATCATCGCGACGTCGAACGTGCGCGCCTCCTCCTCGCTCGGCTGCTCGCCGCGAAGCATGTAGAGGAAGTTGGCGGCGTAGTCGAGCTCGGGATCCGGGTCGACGGGCTCCTTGCCCTCGCGGCGGCGCTGGTAGCGCGCGATGAGCGTCGGGATCTTGGCGATCAGCCGGATCGCCTTCCGCTGGTTGGCGTCCTCGTCGTTCGAGTCCTTGTCCGGGTCGTCGAACGACGTCGCCGAGACGGCCGTGCGAAGCATCTCCATGGGCGCGCCGTCCGCGACGGAGAGATCGACGACCTGGCAGCCCTCGCCGGAGACGGGCCGCGCCTCCGCGAGCGCCTCCTTGAAAGCGTCGCGCTCGTCGCTCGACGGAAGCTCGCCCCGGAGGAGCAGGTGAGCGACTTCCTCGTAGCTCGCGTGCTCGGCGAGATCGCGAATGTCGTACCCGCGATAGACGAGCACACCCTTGGCGCCGTCGATCGCGCAGAGCTCCGACCGCGCGACGACGATTCCCTCGAGACCTCCCTTGTCGGCGGGCACGGCTGAATCGTACCCTCAGGGTGCGGTCTAGAATCGACTCCGTGGCTCACCGCGTCACGTTCATCCCCGGCGACGGCACCGGGCCCGAGATCGCCGAGGCGACCCGCCGCGTCCTCGAGGCGACCGGGGTCGAGTTCGACTGGACGTCCAGCACGCCGGTGCGGACGTGATGGAGGAGCACGGCGGCGACCCGCTCCCGGAGGAGGTGCTCGAGTCGATCAAGCGGAACGGCGTCGCGATCAAGGGGCCGATCACGACCCCGGTGGGAAGCGGCTTCCGCTCGGTGAACGTGGCGCTTCGGAAGGAGCTCGACCTCTACGCGCAAGTCCGTCCGTGCAAGAGCTATCGGGGCGTCCGCTCACGCTACGAGGACATCGATCTCATCGTCGTCCGCGAGAACACCGAGGACCTCTACGCGGGGGTCGAGTTCGAGGTCGGAAGCGACGACGTACGCGACCTCAGGGCGTGGATCGAGCGCCACCGCGGCACGGTGCGCGAGGACTCGGGCATCTCGATCAAGCCGATCTCGATCTCCGGAACGCGCCGGATCGTCGAGTTCGCGTTCGACTACGCACACCGGGAGGGCCGCCGCAAGGTGACCGCCGTGCACAAGGCAAACATCATGAAGTTCACGGACGGGTTGTTCCTCTCGGTGGCGCGCGAGGTCGCAGAGGAGAACCCCGAGATCGATTTCGAGGACCGGATCGTCGACAACCTCGCGATGCAGCTCGTCCAGCGCCCCGAGGAGTACGACGTGCTCGTCCTACCGAACCTCTATGGCGACATCATCTCCGATCTCGCCGCCGGCCTCGTCGGCGGGCTCGGGCTCGCCCCGGGCGGCAACTTCGGAACGCACGCGGCCGTGTTCGAGCCGACGCACGGCTCGGCCCCCAAGTACACCGGCCAGAACAAGGTCAACCCTATGGCGATGATGCTCTCCGGCGTCATGATGCTCCGCCACCTCGACGAGCGCGACGCGGCCGACCGCCTCGAGCGGGCGATCGCGGACGTGATTGCCGAGGGCCGCTCCGTCACGTACGACATGAAGCCGAGTCGCGACGATCCGACCGCGGTCGGGACGAGCGACGTCGCCGACGCGATCATCGATCGCATCGCGGTCCGGGTTTGATGGCGGCCCCCGTGTGATTGTGAGCGAGCTCGAGCACGGCTTCTTCGATTTCAAGCCGAGCCCCGGCCGGCGGAAGAGGGTGACGGTCGTGGGCGCGGGGAACGTCGGCGCCACCGCCGCGCAGGAGATCGCGCGCCGCGACTATGCGGACGTCGTGCTCGTGGACATCAAGGAGGGCCTCCCGCAGGGGAAAGCGCTCGACATCAACGAGGCGGGCCCCGTCCTCGGCTACGAGCCGGCGCTCGTCGGCTCGAACGGCTACGACGAGACGGCCGAATCGGACGTCATCGTCATCACCGCGGGGGTTCCACGGAAACCGGGGATGAGCCGCGACGACCTGGTCACGACCAACGAGGAGATCGTCGC
>DASZKB010000194.1:0-1890 GCA_035947475.1 Gaiellaceae bacterium
CGGCCACACCGACCTAGGGGAGAGCGGTGGCGGTAGCCACGCCCGCGGTCTCTCGGCGGCCTCCGCCCTGGCGGAACGTCAAGGTGCTCCGCTTCGTCGGCCAGGCCGTCTTCCTGCTCCTGGTCGTCCTTTTCATCCTCCACCTCCGCAACAACCTCGTCATCAACCTCGACCGGCAGGGGGTCCGGACGGACTTCGGGTTCCTCGACCAGCCGGCCGGCTTCCGCATCCCGGACGCCGACTTCAGCCCCTCGCAGCCGATGCGGGACGCGATCAAGGTCGGCGCCGTGAACACGCTCGAGATCTCGGTGCTCGGAATTGCCCTCGCGACGGTGCTCGGTGTCGTCGTCGGCATCGCCCGCCTCTCGACCAACTGGCTCGTGCGGCGGGCCGCTGCCGCCTACGTGGAGGCGCTTCGGAACATCCCGGTCCTCGTGATCATCCTCTTCTGGTGGCTCGCCGTCCTGCTGCGGCTGCCGGAGATCGGGCGCGCCGTCGACTGGAACGTCCTGGTCGTCTCGAACCGCGGCCTCGTCGGCCCGGGTCTCGACCAGACGGGCAACCTCGGCGGCTTCCTCATCGTCGCGGCGCTCGGCCTGGCCGCCGCGGCGGCGGTCGGTTACTGGCGGACGCGGCGCTTCGACGCGACCGGGGAGCCGCACCACCGCGTCCTTTGGGGGGCGGGCGTGCTGCTCGCCTTCCTCGTCGTCGGCTACGTCGCGTTTGGGCGGCCCTTCGGCGTTTCGCTCCCCGAGCGCGGCGAGCTCGCGACGACCGGCGGCTTTAGGCTCAGCCCCGAGTACGCCGCCCTCCTGATCGGCCTCGTCCTCTACACGGCGAGCCACATCGCCGAGATCGTCCGGGGAAGCATTCTTGCGGTCCCGAGGGGACAGACCGAGGCCGCGAACGCGGTCGCGCTATCTGGCCTACAGCGGCTCCGGTTCGTGATCCTGCCGCAGGCGTTCCGGATCTCGGTGCCGCCGATGGCGAACCAGTACCTGAACCTCGTCAAGAACTCGTCGCTCGGCGTCGCGATCGCGTATCCCGAGGTGACTCGCGTGACGCGCGTCGCGATCGGCCAGCAGGCTCCCTCGCCGCAGGCGATCGCGATTCTGATGGGGATCTATCTCGGCTTCTCCCTCGTGATCGCCCTCATCACGAACCTCATCAACCGCCGTTTCGCGATCAAGGCGCGGTAATGGCTATCCGAGGACAGGGCGCCCCCGGCTACGCGACGCAGATCGAGACGCTCGAGCCGATCCCCACCCCCGAGGCGGGGCCGCCCCTCCGCGAGATCGGCGCCAGGCGCTGGATCAAGGAGAACCTCTTCAGCAACTGGTACAACGCCGTCCTCACCGTCGTCTTCGGCGCGCTCCTCGCCTACGCGGTCTACCGGGTCACGAAGTTCGTCTTCTTCGACGCGCGCTGGGAGATCATCGACCGGAACATCCGGCTGCTCATGGTCTTCCGCTTCCCGCGCGAGGAGACGTGGCGCCTGTGGGCCGCCCTCTTCATCCTCGCGGCGTCGTTCGGCCTCGGGGCGGGTGCGGCGGCGCGGGCGCGCGCCGAGGCCGTCACCGAGGGGAGGGGACGACCGACTTCCCCGTACATGGTGCTTCGCCGCGCCGGCCCCATCGTCGTGCTTCTCGCCGTCCTCCTCTGGTTCGGCGGCTCGCTCGCGGCGACGATCCTCGTCCTCGCGGTCGCCGCCGTCGCGGTCGGCTTTCGCTTCCTCGGACGGGCCGTCCCGCGCCGGCGGCGACCGCGAGAACGAGGATCGTCGCCGCGAGCGAGCCGCCGAACCAGAGGAGGACGGCGAGAAGCACTGCGATCGGACCGACGCGGCGAAGCACCATGTACGGCGAGGCCGGTTGTCCCCTCCCCTCGGTG
>DASZKB010000195.1:0-12205 GCA_035947475.1 Gaiellaceae bacterium
TCGTCTTCGGCTAGCGCGTCCGTGTTGTAGGCGACGACGCGGACGCGCCCGGACGTCCCGACCCAGCGTCCGTCCTGAGCGCGGAAGCGCTCGTCGACCCGAGCGAGCGTCTCGCGCGATAGCGGCGCGAGCAAGCCCTCGCGCGCGACGGACCCGAGCGAGCCGGCGTCCTGCGCGAAGAAGACGTCCGCCGGGGAGTTCTCGCCCTCCTCGGCGATCGTCGCCGCGAGCTCGGCGCTGTCGCCGTAACGGACCTCGGTCTCGATCCCGGTGGCGCGCTCGAACTGCTCGAAGAGCGGGCCTACGAGGCGCTCGTTTCGGCCCGAGTAGACGGTGAGCTCGCCGCCGTCGCCGCCGACGCAGCCGGCCGCCGCCGCGGCCGCGAGGGCGATAAGCAAGACCGCCGCGAGGCGCGGGGCCATCTACGCCGGGAAGAGCGCGACCGAGCCTTCGTGCGTGCGAAGCGACACGCGGGCGCCGAGCGGAACCTCCTCGGTCGACGGCCGCTGCGAGCAGACCGTCGTCCCGTCGTCGAGGCGGACGCGATAGAAGACGTCGTGGCCGCGAAACTCGCGCGCGACCACCGTTGCGTCCCCGGCCGAATCCGTCTCGAGGCCGATCAGCTCTGGACGGACGAGCACCTCGACGGCGCCCCCGCCGTTCTCGTGCCCGACCGCGAAGACGCCGAGCGCTGTCTCGACCCCCTCGGGCCGGAGACGTCCGGGGACGAAGTTCCCGGCGCCCACGAACTCCGCGGCCCAGCGGCTTGCGGGGCGGAAGTAGAGGTGCTCGGCCGTCCCTGTCTGGACGATCGTGCCGTCGCGCATGAGCGCGATCCGGTCCGCGATCGAGAAGGCCTCTTCGCGGTCGTGCGTCACGAGGACGACCGTGACGCCCGCCGCCTCGAGGATCGACGCGAGTTCGCCGCGCATCGAGGCTCGGAGCAGCGGGTCGATGTTGCTCCACGGCTCGTCGAGGAGAACGACGGCCGGGTGGGGTGCGAGCGCGCGCGCGAGCGCGACGCGCTGCTGCTGACCACCCGAGAGCTCGTGGGGGTAGCGCGCGCTCTCGCCCTCGAGGCCCACGAACGAGAGGACCTCCGTCACCCGAGCGGCGCGGCGGGGGCGCTCGAGGCCGAAGCCCACGTTCTCGGCGACGGTGAGGTGCGGGAAGAGCGCGTAGTCCTGGAAGACCATGGCGACGTGGCGGCGCTCGGGCGGAACCCAGGTCGGGCCGGCGACGGGGCGCCCGTCGATCGAGATCTCGCCCTCGTCGGGCGCCTCGAAACCAGCGATCAGCCGGAGGAGCGTCGTCTTGCCGCAGCCGCTCGGGCCGAGAAGCGCCAGGAATTCGCCGCGCTCCACGCGGAGGTCGGCGTGCTCGACCGCCGTCACGGCGCCGAAGCGCTTCGATATGCCGTCCACCCGGATCACTGCGCTGTAAGGCGGACCTTACAGAGGACCGCGCGGCCTCTACAACCGAACCGGCCGAGGTAGCCGGTTGCCCTAGAGGTCGCGCCTCGCGAACGCGGCGAGTGCCGCCGCTCCGACGAAGATGAGGTAGACGCCCGCCCACGCGAATAGCTCTGGTCCGTGCGCCTCGGCGCCGCCGAACGGCCCGAGCTGGACGAAGAAGCGCTCGAGCCCGCTCGATTCGATGGTCAACCGCGCGAGCGCGTCCTGGTAGAGCGCTTCGAACGGAAGCGCCCACGAGGCGACCGTCGCCACCTCGGTCAGCGTCTCGGAGCCGAGCGCTTCCCCGATCTGGCCGAGAAAACCCGCCATGAGGCCGGCTCCGAAGACCATGAAGACGGCGATCCCGTTCGCCGTCGCCGAGAGGAAGACCGAGCCAAGGAGCGAGAGCGCGGCGAGAAGGGCGACGGCGGCGGCCAGCTCGAGCGCAGGCGCGACGAACCGGTCCGGCCACCAACCCGTCAGCCACCCGGTGATCGCGTACGCCGCGCCGAAGACGCAGACGACGTAGAGCGCGCAGAAGAGCGCGGCGCCCAAGAAGCGGGAGAGGAGCACGGTCGAGCGGCCGACGGGGCGGACGACGAGAGGCTGGAGAAGGCCGCGCTCGGCGTCGCCGCGGACGACCCCCAGCGTGAAGAAGATCGCGAGGACGGTGCCGAGGAAGAAGGTCGCGAACATCGCGAGGCCGAGCAGCGTCGCCCCGATCACCATCTCCGCGTCGACGTCGAGCGGGCCTTCGGCGGCGATCTCGGGCTCGGCGACGTCCATCACCTGCTCGACGCCGAGGCCGTACAGCGCGAGGAAGGCGAGCGTCAGGAGAAGGACGATGAGGAAGATCCGGCGGCGGCGCGCCTCCTGCACGGCGTAGGCGACGATCGTGACCGCGCCGCTCACGTCGCGCGCTCCTCGACGACGTCGAGGTAGAGCTCCTCGAGAGTGGTCGTCAGCACGCGGACGCCGTAGACCGGCTGGCCGGCGCGCACGAGATCTGCGACGAGACGAGGCGCGTCCTCGCGTCGCGCTTCCGGGTACGACCGGACGCCTCCGTCCGTCTCGATCTCGACGCCGCGCGGAGCCGCGAGCTCGGCCGTCCGGCCGGCCGCGACGACGCGCCCCCGCGAGAGGATGACGACGCGGTCGCACACGAGCTCGACCTCGCTCAGGAGATGCGAGTTGAGGAGTACGGCCACCCCCCGGGCGCGGAGCTCCTCGAGGAGTCGGCGGACGTCGCGCCGCCCGGCGGGATCGAGCGCGCTGGTCGGCTCGTCGAGGAGAAGGAGCTGCGGAGAGCCGACGAGCGCCTGCGCGATCCCCAGGCGCTGCTGCATGCCCTTCGACATCGCCTCGACGCGGCGGTCGCGCGCGTCGGCCAGGCCGACGAGCTCGAGAAGCTCGCGCCGTTCTCCTTCGCCGCCCCGCGAGCCGCTGAGCCGCTGGTGGAGCTCGAGCACCTCGTCTGCCGAGTACCAGCCGGGAAAGCGGAAGAGCTCCGCGAGGTATCCGAGCCGGCGGCGGGCGGCGAGAGAGCCGGCCGGCGACCCGCACACGTCCACGGAACCGGCCGACGGCCGCACGAGCCCGCATGCGATCTTCACGAGCGTCGACTTCCCGGCCCCGTTGGGGCCCAGCAGGCCGACGAGCTCTCCGTCCTCGACCTCGAGCTCGACCCCGTCAAGGGCCTCGATCGCGCCGTAGCGCTTGGCCAGACCGCGGGCGGCGAGCGCGGGCACGACCGCCGACGATACCCATGGCGGGCGCTAGGCTCAGCGGCTAATGAGCCGCTTCCTCGAGCGCCTCGAATCCGGGCCCGTCGTCGTCTCCGACGGCGGCACCGGAGCGCTGCTCTCGGCGGCCGTTCCGCGTCTCCGCTGCCCCGAGGAGGCGAACGTGAAAGCGCCCGAGGCGGTCGTCGGCGTTCACCTCGGGTTCATCCGCGCGGGCGCCGAGCTCATCGAGACGAACACCTTCGGCGCGAACCGGCGGAAGCTGTCGGCGCAATACCTCGACGAGCAGCTGCGCGAGATCAACGAGCGCGGCGTCAAGCTCGCGCGCGAGGCGCGTGACGTCTCGGGCGCCGACGTCTTCATCGCCGGCTCGATCGGGCCGCTCGGCGACCTCGAAGGATCGAGGGACGCCGACGACGGCTACGAGGTCTTCTGCGAGCAGGCGCGGCACCTGGAGAGCCGCGGCGTCGACCTCTTCATCGTGGAGACGTTCTTCGAGCTCGAGGAGCTGGAAACGGCGATCCGCGCCGTCCGGAGCGTCTCTCCGCTCCCGATCGTCGCCCAGCTCACGTTCGACGAGGACGCGCAGACGCTGGCCGGGGTCTCGGCGAACGAGGCCCTCGAGCGCCTCAAGGGCGCGGGCGTCGCCGCCATCGGCGCCAACTGCGGCGTCGGGCCGGCCGCGGCGCTCGCGGCGGTCGCCGACATGGCGCGGCGCGGCGACGGCCTCGCTCTCAGCGCGCAGCCGAACGTCGGTCTGCCGAGCCGCTCCGGCGGCCGCCTCGTCTACCCGAACGCGACGCCCGACTACTTCGCGGAGTTCGCCGCGCAGGCGCGCGACCTCGGCGCTCGCATCATCGGCGGGTGCTGCGGCACGACGCCCGCTCAGATCGCGGCGATCCGCGAGGCGCTCGAGGAGCGCCGCGAGCCGAGCGTCCCGCTGGTCACGCTCGAGCGAGACGTCCTCGCGCCCGCCGCTCCGCCGGCGCCGAGGACGCGAACCCAGCTCCAGACGATGCTCGAGGCAGGCGAGTGGGTGGTGTCCGTCGAGCTCGACCCGCCGAAGGGGACGAACATGGACGCGATGCTGCGCGTCTCGCGGACGCTCAAGGAGTCGGGCGTCGTCCACGTCGTCGACATCAACGACAACCCGATGGCGCGCGCGCGCCTCTCCGCTCTCATGTCGGCCGTCATGATCGAGCGCGCGGTCGGCCTGGAGACGATCCCGCACGTGACCCCGCGCGACGCCTCCGCCATGGGGATCCAGTCGCAGCTCCTCGGCGCGCATGCCGAAGGGATCCGGAACATCCTCGCCGTCACGGGCGACCCGCCGCACATCGGCGACTACCCGGGCACGAGCGGCGTCTACGACGTCGACGCGATCGGGCTGACTGGGATCCTGTCGCGTCTCAACGAGGGCCACGACTTCTCGGGGAAGGCGATCGACGCCCCGACGTCGTTCTACATCGGCGTCGCCGTCAACCCCTCCGCCGACGACCTGGCGACCGAGATCGAGCGCTTCCGCGAGAAGGTGGCCGCCGGAGCGCAGTTTGCGATGACGCAGGCGCTCTTCGACATCGCCTACCTCGACCGCTTCCTCGAGGAGGTCGGCGGCGAGTCGCCGATCCCGCTCCTCGTCGGCATCTGGCCCGTTCGGAGCCTGCAGCTCGCCGTCCGCCTCCACAACGAGGTGCCCGGGATCACCGTCCCGGACCACGTCCTCCGACGGCTCGAGGACGCCGGCGCCGACGCTGCCCGGGTCGGCCTCGAGATCGGCCGCGAGCTCATGGAGGCGACGCGCGAGCGCGCGGCCGGCATCTACGTGATCCCGCCCTTCAAGGAGCCTGAAGCGGCTCTGGACCTCCTGCGCGGCTAGCTAGGATTAAGGCGGATGGCCGAAGTCGGCACGATGCGCGTCAAGAGCGGCCTCGCCGAGATGCTGAAGGGCGGGGTGATCATGGACGTGACGACCGCCGAGCAGGCGCGCATCGCCGAGGACGCGGGAGCCGTGGCCGTGATGGCGCTCGAGCGCGTCCCCGCCGACATCCGCGCGCAAGGCGGCGTCGCGCGCATGGCCGATCCCGACAAGATCCAGGAGATCCAGGAGGCCGTCACGATCCCGGTGATGGCCAAGTGCCGGATCGGGCACTTCGTCGAGGCACAGGTCCTGGAGGCGCTCGAGGTCGACTACATCGACGAGAGCGAGGTCCTTACGCCAGCCGACGAGGAGCACCACATCGACAAGTGGAAGTTCACGGTGCCCTTCGTCTGCGGCTGCCGGAACCTCGGTGAGGCGCTGCGGAGGATCGGGGAGGGGGCCGCGATGATCCGCACGAAAGGCGAGGCGGGGACGGGCGACATCGTGAACGCCGTCCGTCACATGCGCGCCGTCTTCGGCGGGATGCGCCGCCTCGCGGCGCTCGACCGCGACGAGCTCTACGCCGAGGCGAAGGAGCTCCAGGCGCCGCCCGAGCTCGTCCGCTGGGTGGCCGAGCACGGCCGCCTTCCCGTCGTCACGTTCACCGCCGGCGGGATCGCGAGCCCCGCCGATGCGGCGCTCTGCATGCAGCTCGGCGCGGACGGCGTCTTCGTGGGCTCGGGGATCTTCAAGTCGGGCAACCCGTCGGAGCGCGCGAAGGCGATCGTCGAGGCGACCACGCACTTCCGCGACCCGGAGGTCCTCGCCCGCGTCTCGCGCGGCCTCGGCGACGCGATGACGGGCCTGTCCGCGGCGGCCCTGCGGCCCGAGGAGCTGCTCGAGACACGCGGTTGGTGAACGTCTACGCCGACGACTGGGACTCGCAGCAGTCCCGGCCCGGCTTTACCTGGAATCGAAAGCGGATCGCCGGCGACCTCCTCGGGATGAGCGTCTACGAGCTTCCGCCCGGCGAGAAGTCGTTCCCTTACCACCTCCATCACGCGAACGAGGAGATGCTCGTCGTGCTCGGGGGCACGCCGACCCTTCGCACGCCGGACGACGAGCGGGTGCTCTCCCCCGGGGACACGGCCGTGTTTCGGCGCGGCGCGGAGGGCGCACACCAGGTCCGAAACGACTCGGGGGAACCGGTGCGCTACCTCATGGTCTCGACGCTGGTCTCGCCGGACGTCGCGGAGTACCCGGACAGCGGCAAGGTCGGCGCGATGGCCCGGCCGCCGGGCGAGCGAAACCGGCCGGGGCTCGTCGCTGTCTTCCCGCTCGACGCGGCGGTCGACTACTTCGAGGGCGAGCGGTGACGTTTCTCCCGCCTCTGGGGCGCCGCTGGCAAAGGAGGCAAGCGAGCGGGCGCGAGCCAGTACGAGGAGGTACGGCGAGCGCCCGCGAGCGCAGGATCCTGCCGCCAGCGGCGTTAGGCGGCCGCGAAGCCGGGCTCGGCCCGGCGGGAGCACCGCCGTCCAGAGGCGTGAGGATCGGCGTCCTTGCCGTGCAGGGGAATTTCCGCGAGCACGCGGCCATGCTCTCGCGGCTGGGCGCCGAACCCGTCGAGGTGCGGACGCCGGCGGATCTCACAGACATCGAGGGCCTCGTGATCCCGGGCGGCGAGTCCACGACCTTCATGCGCCTCATGCGGCTCTACGGGCTCGACGAGGCGGTGCGGCGCTTCGGCGGCCCGGTCTTCGGCACGTGCGCGGGGATGATCGTTCTCGACCGGGACCACCTCGGGCTCGTGGACCTGGAGGTGGCGCGAAACGCCTTCGGGCGGCAGGTGGCGAGCTTCGAGGCCGACTTGGACGTCGAGGGCGAGACGGAGCCGCTCCGGGGCGTCTTCATCCGCGCTCCCCGGGTGCGCGACGTCGGCCCTGAAGTGGAGGTGCTCGCGGAGCTCGACGGCGAGCCGGTGCTCCTCCGGCAAGGCCGCTTCCTCGTCGCCTCGTTCCATCCGGAGCTCACGAGCGACACACGCGTACACGAGCGCTTTCTCGACCTTGTGCGCGAGGAGAGCGGTGTCCGGGCATAGCAAATGGCATCAGATCCGGCGCAAGAAGGGCGCCGTCGACGCCCGCCGCGGGCGCGAGTTCTCGAAGCTCGCGCGGGCGATCATCGTCGCCTCGCGCGAGGGCGGGCCCGACCCCGCCGGCAACCTCGCCCTCCAGAACGCGATCGAGAAGGCGCGCGAAGCGTCGATGCCCAAGGACAACATCGAGCGCGCGATCGCGCGCGGGGCAGGCGCGGGCGGTGACGGCGCAGCCTACGAACGCATCACGTACGAGGGCTACGGCCCCGGTGGCGTCGCCATCTTCGTCGAAGCGCTCACCGACAATCGGAACAGAACCGCCTCAGAAGTGCGTCATCTCTTCGCGAAGAACGACGGGAATCTCGGCGAGTCGGGGTCGGTCGCCTGGCTCTTCGAGCGGGAGGGCGTCCTGCTCGTCGACGCCGACTCGATCGACGAGGACGAGCTCACGCTCGCCGCCGCCGACGCGGGGGCCGAGGACGTCGCCCGCGAGGGCTCGAGCTTCCGCGTCACATGCGCGCCCGAGGACCTCCGAGCCGTGCGCGCGGCGCTCGCGGCGGCCGGGATCCCGACCGAGTCGGTGGAGGCGACGATGGTCCCGAAGACCACCGTCTCGATCGAGGACGAGGCGGTCGCGAAGAAGATCCTCCGCCTCATGGAGGCGCTCGAGGAGAACGACGACGTTCAGGACGTGTACGCGAATTTC
Organism: Gaiellaceae bacterium; assembly: GCA_035947475.1. Classification (GTDB taxonomy): domain Bacteria; phylum Actinomycetota; class Thermoleophilia; order Gaiellales; family Gaiellaceae; genus DASZKB01. The sequence goes on from DASZKB010000195.1 coordinate 7,856, forward strand.
GACATTCCCGAGCGGGTCATGGAGGCCGTCGCGGCCTGAGAGGAAGAGGGGCGGCTTGCGCCGCCCCCCACAGCTCACCGAGCTTGCGCCGCAGGAGCCGCTCTCACAGTACTCGCGCGCGGCGCCGGCGCCAGCCTCGAAAGGATGATTGAGCGCGCCGGGACGCGAAGGAACGTCCGGGACGGCGCCTAACCTCGCTTCCGTGAGGGTTCTCGGCATCGATCCGGGTACTGCGTCCTGCGGCTACGGCGTCGTCGACTCCGGCGCGCGGGGCGTGGGCGCCGTCGACCACGGCTGGTGGAAGACCTCCGCCTCAGACCCCCCGGAGCTGCGTCTGAAGCGGACGCACGACGTGGTCGCCGAGCTGATCGCCAACTACGAGCCCGAGGCCGTCGCCCTCGAGGAGTCGTACGTGGGCGTGGACGCCCGGACGGCGCTCTTCGTCGGCCAGGCACGGGGGGCCGTGCTCGTAGCGTGCGCAGCGGCTCGAATCGAGTGCGCCGAGTACCCGCCCGCGACCGTCAAGCAGACGGTCTGCGGCTACGGCCGGGCGGACAAGCAGCAGGTGCAGCGGATGGTCAAGGCGATCCTCGGCCTTGCGGATCCGCCGCAGCCGCACCACGCAGCCGACGCGCTCGCTGTCGCGCTTTGCCACGCCCTGGCGCCGCCGCTTGCGAGGCTCGCGGGAGCGCGGAAGTGATCTCCCGTCTTCGGGGGCGCCCCGTTGCCTGGGATGCCGGCGGCGTCGTTCTCGACGTGGGCGGGGTCGGGTATCGGCTCTACGCCACTCCGACGGCGGTTCGCAGAGCCGAGGCGGGCGGGGAGGTCACGCTCCAGACGTATCTCCACGTCCGCGAGGACGCGCTCGACCTCTACGGTTTCGCCGAGCCCGCCGAGCGTGAGCTCTTCGAGCAGCTGCTCGGCGTCTCGGGTGTCGGGCCGCGTGTCGCGCTCGCGATCGTCTCGGGCTACTCGCCGGGCGAGCTCCGCCGCGCGATCGCGCGCGAGGACGACGCTCTCTTCCAGTCCATCCCCGGGATCGGCAAGAAGACGGCCCAGCGCGTCGTCCTCGAGCTCAAGGAAAAGATCGAGCCGCTCGCGGCGGTAGACGGCGCGGGCCCCGGCGCGGGCGACGGCCACGTGGTGGCGCGCGACGCGCTCGTCGAGCTCGGTTACTCGCCCGCCGAGGCCGAGCACCGCCTCGCTTCGACCGATCCGGATCTCCCGCCCTCCGAGCGCGTCCGCGAGGCGCTAAGGGCCGCGTGAGCGAACGCGTCACGACCGCCGTTGTTGCTCCTGAGGACGAGGAGCTCGACTCCTCCCTCCGGCCGCGCCGGCTCGAGGAGTTCGTCGGGCAGGAGCGCGTGAAGGAGCAGCTCGCGATCGCGCTCGCGGCCGCGAAGGGGAGGGGGGAGGCGCTCGACCACGTCCTGTTCGTCGGTCCTCCCGGCCTCGGCAAGACGAGCCTCGCGTACATCGTCCGAGAGGAGCTCGGGGTCGGCATCCGATGCGTCGCCGGGCCCGCGCTGGAGCGGAAGGGCGACATGGCGGCCATCCTCACGTCGCTGGAGGACCGCGACGTCCTCTTCATCGACGAGATCCACCGCCTGAACCGCGCCGTCGAGGAGATCCTCTACGGCGCGCTCGAGGACTTCCGGCTCGACATCGTCGTCGGTCAGGGGCCGGCGGCGCGGACGCTCACGCTCGACCTGCCCCCCTTCACGCTCGCGGGCGCGACCACGCGGACCGGGCTCCTCACGACGCCCCTTCGCGACCGCTTCGGGATGACGTACCGGCTCGACTACTACACGCCTCCCGAGCTCGCCACCATCGTCCGGCGCTCGGCGCGCATCCTCGGCGTGGAGATCGTGGCCGAGGCGGCCGACGAGATCGCTCGGCGCGCGCGCGGGACGCCGCGGGTCGCGAACCGGATCCTCCGGCGCGTGCGCGACGTGGCCGAGGTCCGGCACGACGGCGTCGTCACCGCGGACGTGGCGCGCGAGGCGCTCGAGCTTCTCGAGGTCGACGACGAGGGCCTCGAGCGGATCGACCGTGAGCTTCTCGCGACGATCGTGCGCAAGTTCGACGGAGGCCCCGTTGGCCTTTCGACCCTTGCCGTGGCGCTCGGGGAGGAGCCCGACACGATCGAGGACGTCTACGAGCCGTACCTCCTCCAGCTCGGCCTGCTCCAGCGGACGCCGCGGGGCCGGACCGTCACGAAGCTCGGGCGGGCGCACGTCGGGGCTGCGCGCGACGAGCGCGCGCTTTTCTAGGCGCGCGTGTCGGGATAGAGTCCGCGCCGGTCGGGCTCCAGCGGCGCGGCATCTCCGTCCGCCGGACCGAAATCACGGAACTAGGAGGCGCAGATGCGGCAGACGGGAGTGGGACGAGGCTTCGTGCTCGTGCCGAGCCCGCGGCGCTCAATCGCAGTCGTGGCGGTGATGCTCCTGGCGGCGCTCGTCATGGCCAGCGTCGCCGGCGCGCGCACGATCAAGGGCACCGCGAAGGCGAACACGCTGAGGGGCACGTCGAGCGCGGACGTCATCCTCGGGTTGGGAGGCGCCGACCGGCTCTACGGCGCGAGGGGAAACGACAAGCTCGCCGGCGGCAGCGGCCGTGACGTGATCCGTTGCGGGGCGGGGCGCGACAGCGTCTTGGCCGACGGAGCGGACCGGGTCGCCGCCGACTGCGAGCGGGTCTCGCGCCTCGGGGCGCCTAGCGACGCAACGTCGCAGCCCAGCGAGGCGGCGACGCAGCCCGCGTCCGGCGCCCCGGCGGCACAGCCGGGCGGACCATCGGAGGCTCCGCCTGCGCAGCCGCCGCCGTCGGACACGGCTCCGGGCGGCGGCCAGCACGGTGAGGACGAGGGCCACCTGCTCGGCGACGGCGCCTGGGGCAAGATCGAGTACCTCGGGAACGTCCGGATCGAAAGCACCCGCGGCGCCGAGAGCACCGAAGACCTGGTGGCCGACGTGGCCGTCTCGCCCGACGGCGAGTGGGCGTTTCTCGCCAACTGGGGTGAAGCGAGCTGCGCCGACCCGTCCGAGCGGGGCGGAAGGAACGCTCCCGATGCGGGCGCCTGGGTGATCGACATCTCCGGCATCGACGAGGACTCCGAACCCGTCGAGCCCGGCGAGGCCTCACCGACGGCCGAGATCGTCGAGTTCATCCCGTCGAGCCAGGACAGCCGGCCGGGCGAGGGAATGCACGTCATCGAGCTCACGACGTCTTTCTTCACCGGCAACGTGCTGGTCATGAACAACGAGATGTGCGGCCCGCAGGGGAAGGGCGGCGTCTCACTCTGGGACGTCACCGACCCGACGAAGCCGAAGAAGCTCTCCGAGCACTTCGGCGACCGGAGCGCCCTCATCGGCGACGTGAACACGATTCACAGCGCCTTCGCCTGGGACGCCGGCGATCGCGCCTACGTCGTGATGAACGACAACGAGGAGTTCCCGGACGTCGACATTCTCGACATCACGAACCCGCATCGGCCGCGGCTGATCGCGGAGTACGACCTGAACGACTTCGGTGTGTCGCAGCCGGACATCGGACTCACCGACTCGTTCTTGCACGACATGGTCGTGAAGCAGATCGACGGGCGGTTCATCATGCTTCTGTCCTACTGGGACGGCGGCTTCGTGCTGCTCGACGTGACCGACCCCGCGAACGCCGTCTTCCTCGGCGACAGCGAGTTCACGAACCCGGATCCCGAGCTCCTTCAGGAGTTCGGCGCAGCGCTGACGCCCGAGGGGAACGCGCACCAGGCGGAGTTCACGATCGACAACCGCTTCGTGATCGGGACGGACGAAGACTTCGCGCCGTTCCGGCTGAACGTGATCACGAATGACGGCAACCAGCTCCATGCGAAGCTGGGCACGAACACGACCCTCGATCAGGCGCTCGACATCGCGGGCCAGACGGTCTTCGTCGGTCGCGCGTGTCCGGGCGATACCGTCCCAGCGGGTACCGGCGACCAGATCGCGGTTGTCGAGCGCGGCGACTGCTTCTTCACCGAGAAGGTGGCGAGCATCCTCGCCGCCGGCGGCTACGAGGCGGTTGTGATCATGAACCGCGAGGGGCCCGACGCGTGCGTCGGCGTCTTCGAGCCGAGCGTCGAGGGTGACATCCCCGTCATCTTCGTCGGGCGTGATGCAGGGTTCGCCCTCTTCGACATGCCGTTCGACAACGAAGCGTGTCTCGAGGGCGACGAGTCGGTGGAGGCGCAGATCGCGATCGGGACGAGGGGCGACACGATCACGAACGTCGAGGAACAGTTCGACGGGTGGGGCTACGTCCACCTCTTCGACTTCGACCTCGGGGCCAACTCGGCGACGCTCACGGAGCTCG
>DASZKB010000196.1:0-4223 GCA_035947475.1 Gaiellaceae bacterium
GATCGGCCCCACCTCATCCGGCTCGAAGGCGTCCGCGAGGGGCCGGCTCCGCTCGTTCTTCGCCCGGCCAGCCTACGAGCGACGAGCCACCGTCGAGACGAGTTCGTGATCCCCGGACGCCGGGCCGCGGAGCGCGCCGCCCTGGTGGCCCGTCATCTGGGCGACTTTCCTCGGCTATCTCCTCGCTCTCGTCTTCGGCTTCGTCGCCTGGGTCGCGCTCCTTGTCTCGGGAGTCGTGCACTCGGGTGGAACGTGGGGCGCGTATCCCGAGGTTCCGTTCGAGTGGCCGTACCTCAGCAACGGCTTGTGGAGCGTGCTGGCAAACGGTGTCTTCATCGTCGCCGGCCTCGGTCTCGCCGCGTGGACGGTTCAGCGGCTAGTCGCTGAAAAGACACGGCATGACGTGTCGTTCACCGCGGTGTTCGCGACGCTTGCCGTCACGGGATACGCCCCGGTGGTCGCCTACCCCGGGCTCCTTCCGTTCAACGGCATCCTCGCTCTCGTCGCTACTGCGGCGCTTGTGCGCTGGGTCGCGCTGGATCGACCGCGGCCCCCATCGCGCGGTCGCTGGCGTGGCGCCGGCTTCGGGCTCGCCGCGGGCGCGGCCTCCGCTGCGGTCGCCTACGGCGTTTTCCACCCGCTCTGGTTCCAGGCGGCTGTTTCGCCCCTCGCCGGCCGTGAGACGACGCTGCACGGCGAGCGTGTGATCGCCTACCGACCCGCGAACACCAAACTCGTTCCGTACGAGTTCTCGCTCCAAAACGCCGGCTTTGCGGATGTCGTCGTCACGGGGATCGAGCTGGCCGATCGGCCCCACCTCATCCGGCTCGAAGGCGTCCGCGAGGGGCCGGCTCCGCTCGTTCTTCGCCCGGCCAGCCTACGAGCGATGAGCCACCGTCGAGACGAGTTCGTCATCCCCGGACGCGGGACGACGTTCATCACGATGGTTCTCCGGATCCCCGGCTGCCGCTCCGTGAGCGCGACAACTCTCGTCGATCGTGTTCGTGTGCGCTACCGCGTCCTCGGGGTGGAGCGCAGCGCTCCAGTGCCACTCGTCCCGGCGCCGGCGCTTCGCTGTCCGTAGGCGTAAGGCGGCCAGCGGGACGCTGGGACGAACGACACCGCGAGTACGATTCCGCGCGTGCAGAGCTACCTGCTGACGACGCTCGACGACGGCGCGCGGGTCATCACGGAGCCGCTCCCGAGCGTTCGCTCGGTGGCGATCGGCTTCTGGGTCGGGGCCGGGTCGCGGGATGAAGACGAGAGCCGCGCGGGACTCAGCCACTTCCTCGAGCACCTGATCTTCAAGGGCTCGCAGTCGTACACCGCGCTCGAGATCGCGGAGATCTTCGACACCTTCGGCGGTGAGCTGAACGCCGCCACCGCGCGCGACTACACCGTCCTGTACGCGCGCGTCCTGGACGAGCACCTCGCCACGGCGCTGGATGTCATGACCGACATGGTCTTCGCGCCGACGCTCGCCGACCTCGACTCGGAGCGCGAGGTCGTGCTCGAGGAGATCGCGATGGTGGAGGACACGCCCTCCGAGCTCATCCACGACCTCATCACGGAGGCGGTCTTCGGGAACCATCCGCTCGGCCGTCCCGTCCTCGGCAGCGCCGAGGTGATCGAGCGGGTCACGCGGCGGACGGTCGCCGCGTACCACCGCTCCCGCTACACGCCGGAGAACACCGTCGTCGCCGCCGCGGGGAGCGTCGACCACGACGAGCTCGTCGCGCACGTCCAGCGCATGTCGGCGAAGCGCATTGCTCGCGGAGCCCGCAAGCCGTCCGCGCGCCCGCCCTTCGTCACGGCGCCGCCGCCCGCCCTCCGGTTCCAGCGGAAGGAGACGGAGCAGTACCACGTCTGCCTCGGCGGCCCCGGGATCGCGCGCTCGGACCGTCGCCGCTTCACTGCCTCGATCCTCGACGGGATCCTCGGCGGCTCGGCGTCGTCGCGTCTCTTCCAGGAGATCCGCGAGAAGCGCGGCCTCGCGTACTCGGTCTACACGTTCGGGTCGCAGTACGCGGACACGGGCCAGATCGGCGTCTATGTCGGAACGCGCGAGGAGAACCTCGGCGAGTGCCTCGAGATCGTCGCCGAGCAGATCACCGCCGTGGCGTCGGGCAGGGTCGAGGAGGCCGAGCTCGAACGCGCGAAGGAGAATCTCAAGGGCCGGATCATGCTCTCGATGGAGTCGACGTCGAACCGCATGAGCCGCCTCGGCAGGTCCGTCATCACCGATTCGGAGCTCCTCTCGCTCGACCGGATCCTCGCCGAGATCGAGTCGGTCGACGCCGAGGCGGTCGCGCAGCTCGCGGAGGTCCTCCTTGCGGCCGAGAGGCTCTCGCTGGCCGCGATCGGGCCGAGCGAGGAGCGCGTCCTTGCCGCGGCGGAACGGATCTCGCCCGGGCTCGTCGCCGCAGCGGCATGAGGATTCTCCTCTTCGGCGCGCGCGGGAAGGTCGGGTCCGTGCTCGCGCCGAAGCTGGAGGAGGCAGGGCACGACGTGCGCCCCGTCGAGCGTGGCGACTCCGTCGATCCGGCCGGCCACGACGTGGCCGTCGACTTCACGCGCCCCGACGCCGTACGCGCGAACGTGGAGGCGTGCCTGCGCGCGGGCGTCCCCTGCGTGGTGGGGACGACCGGCCTCGGCGACGACGCGCTCGCCGACCTCGACGCCCTCGCGCGCGAGCGCGGCGTCCCGTGCTTCGTCGCGCCCAACTTCGCGGTCGGCGCCGTCCTCATGATGAGGTTCGCGGCGGAGGCAGCGCGCTCGCTCGAGAGGGCGGAGATCGTCGAGCTTCATCATGAGGCGAAGCTCGACGCCCCCTCGGGGACGGCGAAGGCAACTGCTGCGCTCCTTCCCGGCGAGGTGCCGATCCACAGCGTTCGGCTCCCGGGGCTCGTCGCGCACCAGGAGGTGCTCTTCGGCGGACCGGGCCAGCTCTTGACGATCCGTCACGACACGCTCTCACGCGAGGCGTTCGTCCCCGGCGTCCTGCTCGCGCTCGAGCGGCTCGGCGAGCTCGAGCCCGGCGTGACCGTCGGCCTCGACCGGCTGCTCGACGCTTAGACTCGCGCCGTGTCGGCCAGCAGCGTCGCTGCTCTCGTCTCGCTCGCAGCGGGGATCGCGGGCGGCGTCCAGGTCGCGATCGCGGGCGCCTTCGGGCGCCGCATCGGCGTCCTCGAGGCGACGAGCTTCGCAGCCGTGGTCGGCGCGCTTGCCGTCTTGGCGACGACCGCCGTCGTCCGCCAGGGGCTCGGCGGGGTCGCCGAGGGCTTCCGCGTCCCGCCCTGGCTCTGGCTGGGCGGGATCATGGGCGCGATCGTCATCACGACGATCAGCTACGCACCCCAGCGGATCGGGACGTTCGCGACGATCGGGCTCTTGATCGCCGGGCAGCTCGTGGCGGGCGCCGCGATCGACGCGCTCGGGCTCTTCGGGCTCGAGAAGATCCCGCTCACGGTCCAACGGGTCGTCGGCCTCGTTCTGCTCTCGGGCGGGGCGCTCCTCGTCCTCCGGAGATAGCGCCGATCGAGGAGTCCAGCCGGGCGAGTAGAATCACGGGCCGGTGCTCGGCGAAGTCCTGACGGCGATTGTCACCCCGTTCAACCGGGACGGGTCGGTCAATATGGACAAGTTCCGTGAGCTGGCGGCGCACGTGGTCGAGAACGGCTCGGACGGCCTCGTCGTCGCCGGGACGACCGGCGAGTCACCGACCCTCACCGACGACGAGAAGTGCGAGCTCTGGGCGGCGGCCGTCGAGACGGTCGGCGACCGCGCCTCCGTCGTCGCCGGGACAGGCACGTACTCGACCGCGCACTCCGTCCACCTCACGGAGCGCGCGCACGAGCTCGGCGTCGACGGGTTCCTCGTCGTCACCCCGTACTACAACAAGCCGCCGCCGCGCGGGATCGTCGAGCACTTCAAGGCTGTCGCCGCGGCGAGCGACAAGCCGATCGTCGTCTACAACATCCCGAGTCGCGTCGTGATCAACATCGAGCCGGAGACGATCGCCGAGCTCGCCGAGCTCCCGACCGTCCGCGCCGTCAAGCAGGCGTACGCCGACCTCGGACAGGCGCGCCGGATCGTCGAGGAGACGGGCCTCGACCTCTACGCGGGCGACGACGATCTCGTCTATTCCTTCCTCGAGCTCGGCGGCGTCGGGGGCGTCTGCGTCCACACGCACGTTGTCGGCCGCCAGGTGAAGGAGATGGTTC